>NZ_JALVIW010000090.1:0-2700 GCF_027028515.1 Desulfurobacterium sp.
CCATTGTAATTATTACGTCTCCAGTCGCATAATCCATTCCTGCCACCATCGCAGGAGTCTGTCCAAAGTTTCTCGCAAATTCAATTACCTTAACTTTTTTATCCTCCTTTGCTATTTCTTCAAGTATTTTCCCGGTTTTATCTGTGCTACCATCATTTACAAAAATTATTTCGTAATCATATGGAAGTTTACCCAAAACTTCTTTCAACCTTTTATAAAGTATAGGAACGTTTTTCTCTTCATTAAAAACCGGGATTACAATGGAAATTTTTTTATTAACTCCTGCCATGAATCTTCTCCTCAGGATAGTTAGATATAACCACTATAGAGTGTTTAGGAAGTAACTCCCTCTTCCTCATCAGCTCATAAAATTTCACTCCCTTCAGTTTTTTTAATCTATTTTCTCTCGTTATCACAAGAACCGGCCTTTCCTCTTTAAGCAATTTCCTTACCCTGTTAAAAGGAAGATTTTCCAGTTTGCCCAATCTATAGTAGTAAACTATCTCTGGACTTGAATAGTCTAAAAATACGACCTTGCACTCCTTACATGATTTTCTAATCTCAGCAACTCTTTTTGCAACGTAAGGCTTTGCTCTAAGGGGTTCCAGAGAGGGAAGTGTCACCCACTTAAACAGAACCATTCCTGCAATAAAGCCAGCAGTTATAGGTCTCAGAGCATCTTTACTCCAAACCGCCCACCAGACCCCCAAAAGCGGAGGCACTACAAACAAGAGTCCTATTATAGGCCACTGCTTCATACTCCAGAAAACTCCACCTGCAAGCGCCAGTGTTGTAAAAAGAAACGCTGTAAGATACAGAGGGACTTTTGTGTTTAACCGGAAAAGGTACCAGGTAGTTACCACAGCAAAGGCAGGAAACGAGGGAAGCAAGTAGTGAGCCAGCTTAGTATGAGCTATCTGGAAGAACAGGAAAACGACAAAAAACCAAACAGTGGAATACTCCAGAATACTATCCCCCCATATCCTTTTTTCTTTAAAAATCCGATATACTGCAAAAGGGAAGAAAAGAGAATACGGAAGAAAAATCCAGAAGTAATTAGCTAAATAATACCACCATTCGGTCGGATGACCTGGTATTTTTCCTGTAAAGCGCTGAATATTATGAAAAATTATGAAATCTTTAAAAAATTGATAACCATGCTTATACAGAACTGCTCCATACCAGGGAAGGACAACGGTAAAATAAATTGCAAATCCTGAAAACCATGGTATAGTTTTTAGTGTTTTAGTTAAATCTCTTCGCAAAATCAAATAAACTACAGCTATAAGGCCGGGAAGAACCAGGCCTACAGGTCCCTTAGTTAAAGTAGCCAACCCTGAAAAGAGGAATGCCAGCCTGTAAAAGTTCGTACTCCTTCTATGATAACCCTCAAAAAAGAAAATAAGTGAAGCCGTAATGAAAAAAGTAAGAACTATATCCGGCATCGCTACAGAAGACATTACTATAAAGTCCAGTAAAGAAAGAAGAACAAGGGAGCTCCAGAATGCAAATTTTTCACTTTTCCACCTACATAACCACCAGTAAACCAATAAAATCGTTAGGAATCCACATAAGGAAACAAAAAATCTTCCTCCAAATTCCCCAACTCCAAAGATTTTATATCCGAGGGCTATTAACCAGTAAACAAGTATGGGTTTATCAAACCTGTACTCGTAGTTATAGTAGGGCGTTATATAGTCCCCATTTTTAACCATTTCATAGGCAGCTTCAAGATACTTGGGCTCATCTTTATCAAAAGCTGAGTAAAAGCCATTCGGTAAAACAAGAAGTAAGAGAGAAAGAATTCCAAGTATAAAAAGACTCCTCCTGTTCATAACTGCCTACCTTTTGCATAAATTTCTGACGTTAGAAAGTATATCCCAAATACCGAAAAGAGGAGTTATGAAAACGTTTAGAAAACTGATGAAGTGTTCAAACTGCGGAAATGTTAGTGAGTTCGAATACCTGGGCTCTCGCGACGTTAACAAAAATGGGGAAGTTTCCGATATAATCGGTTCAACTTCTATGTGGATAAGCTACTATAAATGTCCCAACTGTAACTATATTGACGTTGAATTCAGCCCTATTGGAGAAAAACCGGATGTTCCTCAAGAGGCCTTTCGAGAAGTCGGTGAAAGTAGAGGAAAGCTGGGAAAGTAGATTTTTAAAGTGGTTTTTAACTCTACTTTTTTTAACTCTAATCGTGAACATCTGGGTTTTTATCTTAATTCACGAGGAACCCAGAAGGGGAATTATCACTTTAGAAATGTTAATCAAAAAAGATTTTTTTCAACCAACAGTTCTTGGAATTCCCTACTTTAAAAAACCCCCTTTTCATGAGTGGATAACTTCAGCTATTTCAGTGTTATTAGGGGAGGTTTCAGAATTTTCGCTCAGATTGCCTTCTGCCATTTCTGTGGTTTTAACATCTGTTGTTCTATTTTACGTAAACAAACACTTCTTCAAAGAAAGAGTTGCTCTATTCAGTGCTATTATCTATTCTACGTTTTATATAGTTCTGATTGGCTACGGCTCAAAATGTGAACCCGATACCCTCTTCTCTCTACTGATTACTTTAGCCACGTTGGGATGGTTTTTCTTCTTTGAGAAACAGAGAGAACTTGCAGCCTGGATTACTGGATACATGTTTACATCGTTTGCACTTCTGACAAAAGGTCTTCCAGCCATACAGTTTTTCTC
>NZ_JALVIW010000091.1:0-2696 GCF_027028515.1 Desulfurobacterium sp.
CGTCAAGACCCTCGATGAGGTATTTCAGGCACTTCCCGAACTTGAAAACATCTTAACCGAAGTAGAAAAGCAGGTTATCAGAAGAATTGAAGGACTTATAAAACAGGTCGGGGTTCACGCTGCCGGCGTCATAATTGCTCCGGATAAGCTGACAAAGTTTATACCCCTCTGTCTTGACAAGGATAAAAGGGTTACAAGTCAGTTTGATATGGGAATGGTTGAGTCGCTCGGCCTTTTAAAAATGGACTTTTTAGGACTTGATACACTTACAATTATAGACAATACGGTTAAAAGTGTTAAAAAGAACTACGGAGTTGAAATAGATATTTACAACCTACCGTTAAACGATAGAGAAACGTTTGCTACACTACAAAAAGGAGATACCACAGGAGTTTTCCAGCTTGAATCAGAAGGAATGAAAAATCTCTTGAGGAAGTTAAAACCTGAAAAGTTTGAAGAGCTGATAGCACTTGTTGCCCTTTACAGGCCGGGGCCTCTTTCTTCGGGAATGGTAGATTCTTACATAAAAAGAAAGCACGGTCTTGAGGAAATTGACTACATCTTTCCCGAGCTTGAACCTGTTTTAAAAGAAACCTACGGCCTTTTCATCTACCAGGAACAGATAATGCAGATAGCAAATATCCTTGCAGGGTATTCACTTGGAGAGGCCGACCTTTTAAGACGTGCAATGGGCAAAAAGAAGAAAGAAATTATGGAAGAACAGAGAAAAATCTTTATTGAAAGGGCTGTTAAAAACGGATATCCGAGAGAGAAGATAGAACACCTCTTTGATCAGATTGCCAAGTTTGCCGAATACGGATTTAACAAGTCTCACTCTACGGCCTACGCCTACCTTTCCTATGTTACGGCCTACCTGAAAACCCACTATCCCGTTGAATTCTATGCTTCAATAATGAGCGTTCAGTATTCAAAGAGGGATAAACTGCTCCGTGTTATAAAAGACGCAAAGGAACACGGCATTGAAATACTGCCACCCGATGTAAATGTAAGCGAAGAGGACTTTAAAGCTGTAAATGGAAAAATCTACTATTCCCTTTCGGGAATAAAGGGAATAGAAAAGGAAACAGCCGGCCTTATAGTGGAAGAAAGGAAGAAAAACGGTGAGTTTAAATCTTTTAACGACTTCAAAAACAGGTTTAAAGGTGTAAGGAGAATAAACAAGAAAGTCCTTGAAAAGCTAACAATGGCCGGAGCGTTTGATTCGTTAGAGGACAGGAAGAAACTAATTTCTCACCTTAAAGGAATAGAAGAATACCTGATTTCAGACAGGATAATAATGGAATACGAAAGAGAAACGTTAGGTCTTTACATTAAGCACAACCCACTCGATCAGGTCAAATGGTTTCCCTACGAAAACCCAGATCCCGAAACATTTGTAGCCGATAAAGAGGTAGAAATATTCGGAATCATAAGCAATTTAGAGGTAAAGGCCAAAAAAGATCAGAGCAAGTGGGCAAAAATGGAACTGCTGACCGATAGCTATTCTATTCAAGTAACCATAAGTGGATACGTGCTTGAAAAGTACTACCCCTACCTTGCCGAAGGAAACTTTATCAGCGTAAAAGGAATTGTTGCCATTTCAGAAGACGACAAGGAAAATAAAACCATAAAAGTTCGTGCAAGAGAAATAAAGCACATATCGGAAATGCTTAACATAACAGGATACTACGAACTTGATGCAAGAGGGAAAAACTTCCAGGAAAAAGTTTTTGCCCTATCCAGGCAGATAGAATATGATGATAATGGAATTCCTTTTATCGTAAAAGCTGAACTTGAAGATGCAGAAGTTCTTATGAAAATTAAGGAAAATATCTCATTAAATTCCCCTGTTTTTCAAAACGGAGCAGAATTTGCCATTATTAAACCTAAAAAACAAGAAGAGGTTGTAGGTGAAAAAAGCAGTAAGAATACTGAAGATTCTATTCTGGCTGGTATTGGTGATGACAACCTTTTCACCTAACCTATCTGCCGATACAGTAAGATACGGAAAACACAAAGGTTTTTTCAGGATAGTGATTGAATCAGACAGAGCGTTTATTCAGAAGTGGAAAAATAGGTATTTACTTATTGCTCCCAACAGGATAAAGGTAAAGTTCTTTGAACCTGTCAATTCTGAATCCGATATATTAATTTCCCGATTTACTCAAAAGGACATTTTGAGAATATTAATCCTTAAAAATCCACGAAGAATAGTTTTTGACCTTAAGAACAAATTTTTCACAAAGTAGTTGACAAACAGAAAGATTTTTGGCACAATTGTAGTAGAAATTAACTCCAAGGAGGGCAAAATGCTTGCAAAGAGAACGGCAGAAAGGGTGCTGAACACCTACACACCTGTTTTTATTGAAAGGATAGCAAATGGTGAGGGAGAAGGTGATATAACCAAAGTACTTCCCGAAGTATTCGACGCAGTAGAGGGAGAGTATTCAAGAGTGCTTAGTGATTTACTTGAAAGTGAAAGAAAGAAGTGGTTAGAATTTTTTAAGGAAAACCCGGTAGAGGGAAAAGTTAACATTGATCCCTTTATAGGACAAATTGCTTACCTTTCGGTAGAGGACTATTCAAAATTCTGGGACGATGTTAGAAATCTTATTCTCGGAAAAGAGAATGAAAACAGAGAATACGAATACGGTATCCTCTGTGGAGTTGCAGGAAACCTGCTGTTAACCCTTGGC
>NZ_JALVIW010000092.1:0-7784 GCF_027028515.1 Desulfurobacterium sp.
GTGAAAATTATAGAGTCAACGCCTAAAGTAACCAGCTACCATTTTTTAAAGACGCGAAAGGCGGGCCCTTTTAACTTTGTTGATGTTCACCTTGTCTTTAATCCTGAGATTTCACTGAAAGAGGCTCATGATATATCTGATCAGGTTGAGGAAAGGATAAAACAGATAGATCCCGATAAGAGGTGGGAGGTTACGATACACCTTGACCCGACTGATGATTCCTGCTTTCACGATACCGATGGCTGCTTGAAAGGAGAAAAATGAAAGAGATATTTCATCCGCCGGTTCTTTTAAATGAATCCATTGAGTTTTTAAAGGCTAAAGAAGGGGGAGTTTTTGTTGACGCTACCCTCGGTGGAGGTGGCCATACCGGGGCGATACTTGAGGCAAACCCTCAGAACAGAGTCATAGCCATAGACAGAGATGAAGAGGCAATAGATAGGGCTATAAAGAAGCTTGAGCGGTTCGGTGACAGGTTTTCCGTTTATCACGCAAACTTTGCGCAAATAGGCGTTGTTCTTGATGAAGAAGGGATAGATTTTGTTGACGGTATCCTTTTTGACCTTGGCGTTTCTCACTTCCAGTTAAGGGGAGACAGGGGCTTCTCCTTCTGGAAGGACGATCCTCTTGATATGAGGATGGACAGAAGCCAGAAGCTAACGGCTGCTGATGTTGTTAATACTCTGTCAGAGAGAGAACTGGCGAACATCATATACCGCTACGGCGAGGAGAGATTTTCAAGGAAGATAGCAAGAGAAATAGTAAAGAGACGAAAAGAAAAGCCGATAAAGACGACCCTTGAACTTGCGAAAATAGTTGAATCTGTTATACCTAAAAAACTCTGGGCTGGAAGAAAGAAGCATCCTGCCACCAAAACCTTTCAGGCGATAAGAATCTACGTTAACAAGGAGCTTGAAAGCATTGAAGAGGCAATTCCCGAAGCAGTTGACAGGTTAAAACCCGGTGGAAGGATTGTTGTTATAACCTTTCACTCTCTTGAAGATAGAATAGTAAAGGAACTTTTAAAAGAGAGAAAAGACCTTAAAATAATTGCCAAGAAACCTGTTCTGCCGACTGAGGAAGAGATAGCAGCAAACCCTGCCGCAAGGAGTGCAAAGCTGAGAGCGGCTGAGAAAAAGGCACCCGCAGAGCTTGGAAATTAAGGCAAGGTGTTTAAGTCGGCTTTTTTTCAAAGATTTCTTTTACTACTGTTTGTATGAAATTTTCGGGAACCTTTCCTATCAGGAACGGAGAAACCGAAAGTTTTTGTAAGGTATTTAATATCCCTTCGCTCTTTACAACTTCCTGCAAGTAAGCTGCCCTTTTTCTTAAGGTTTCTTCCTTTCTTTTTAAGAAATTCCTAAGGATCAGTCTGGTGCTTTCGGTTTTTAATGGATCTTTTAAAACGGTGTAAGCATCTAAAAAATCTCTTATTTTTAAGCTTTCTGTTCTGTAAAAAAATTTTTTGACAAGTATTTCTTCCGGTTGCTCTACAAATATTTCCATGTTTGAATCCAATGTTTTTTTGACAGGCAGTTTCCCGCTTAAATTTGGGGCAACTATAAAGTCTATTTCTCTGTTTTCCACTGATATTTTTATAAAAACGGAAGATTCCTTGTAATCGGTAGCTATGCTTTCGGAGTATTCGTTAAGTCTTGGAGATAACATTATGATGTATTGAGGATTTGTAAGAAATATATCAACATCTTTGCTTTCTCTGTGCCAGTACCGGAACATTAAAGCACTGCCGCCTCCGAAACTCCATTCATTATAAGGAATTTCGGCAGTTTTTAGACAGCTTATTGCCTTGTTTAGTAAATCAAGAATTTCTAATTTCCACTTTAGAATATGTTCCATAATTCCTCTAACTCTTCATTGCGGAACTTTGGCTTTATATATCTCTCGTAATATTTTTTTAACTCTTTCATATCTATTCCGTGTTTTTCACAAAACGACACAACCATGGAAACAGGAACTTCGGAAAAGAAAACCTCTACCTGTTCGTTTAAAGGATAGCTTTTTGGGAAAATTTGCCCCTTTATAAGTTCCGCAAGCTTTTCCTCTGTTAGTCCTTTTCTGTATGCACGGTTAATTGTAACTATCGAAGGATCCATCTTTCCTCCAGCTATAATAATTTACCATAATTAATTACAACCTTTCTTATAGCATGTTCAAGTTCTTTTAGCTTTTCGTATTCTTCCACGGTTAGTATTACGAACTTTTTTTCCTCTAACGGAGATAAAAACGTTCTCAAACTTCTTTAAAAGTTCAGATATGTAAGAGATACCTCTTCTTTTAAGCTCGTTTGCCGTTACGATCATTGCGTCCCCAAAAGTGCTCCTTATAGAAATATATCAGATACTGTTAAAAGTCTATTTGTTGGCTTTTTGTATTTTCGTCAAGTTTTGGTTTATGCGACAGATACGGTCCTATTTTAAGGCTATTATTCTATTAAGACTTTGATGAGGGAGGATTTATGATTATAAAAACAAGAACGCCGTACCTTGGGAAAAAGAAAATCTGGATGAGGTTTGTTACATCTACAGGAGATTACGAAAAATTCTACGAGATAAGATTTCACAACATAGAAAAAGGGGCTTTTCTATACGAGATTGGTGATGATTTTCCGAAAGATCTGATAGAACTTATCTTCGGTTATGGGGCAACTATCTGGCATCGTTGAATGTATAATTTAAAAAGTTTTAACGGGGAGGAGAAATTATGAAAACATTAAAAAGTGATGAGATATACTCTTGCGTGGAATCAATGGTTAAGGAGGCTGAAAGAAGTGTAAAAATTTCCTCTGCCTGGTTAAAGGGGAGCATCGTTGATAAGCTGCTTTCAAATCTTCCTGACAGTGTGGAACTTGAAGTTATCCTTAGAGCTTCTGAGCTTCAGGATCTTCTCATAACTGACGATTACGTCTTTAGGAAGATAGAAGAAAAGGGAGGGCAGGTTTATTTAAACAACAGGCTTCATGCAAAATTTATCCTTGCCGCCGTTGAAACCTATGTAGAATTTGCCGGAAGAGATTTGATAGACCTTCTGCCCTCCCTTCAAACCGGAATGGGAATCCTGAGCGGTTTGGGTGTACCCTTTCCGGTAGTGGTGGAGGTGGACGGTTGATGATGGAGCTGGTGGCTACTTGGCAGCACGTGGAAATTACTCAGGTACAATTAAGTTATACGAAAGATGCTTAGGGAGGCAAATGAAAATGAAAATGTTTAAAGTAAAGCATATTAATCTAGCAAAACAACTTTTAAACTCTATTACAGAAAAAAATATAGAAAAAAGTTTAGAAAACGCGAAACAACTTTTTGAAGAAGTGCTTGGTAAACATTTTGCAGATGAAATTGATAAAAATGGTGTACTAAGATATAAATCACTAACCGGACCGGCGGAAAATATACAGTATTTTGGAATATTGTATGAAAATGCGCCACAAAGCGGTGTTTATGACAACTTTTCACTGGTGTTGTTCCCTGATAACACTCAGAATTCTTCAGAATTACTTTTATGCTGTGGAATAGGTACAGGTGGAATTACTGAAGATGCTGAATGGCTAGGAATTCCATGGGTAAAAAGGACCATAAGACTCCTTTTGAAACTTATTAAGAAAGAGCGATGGAACACAGAAGAAACCGATGTTTTTGTTAAAGATGACGTTACCGATGAATATTCCGAAATTCCAAATCTGGTAAAGAGTAATCTTGGTAATTTCTCGAATTATACGGAATTATGGAGAAAATATGGTAAATTCTTGCCATCCGTCTGTGTAATAAAACCCGATGATAAGGGTGCTCAGGCTTTTCTTTCTCACTTACTTCTATACGCCAAGTTTAGGAATTGGCCATTGAGGAAAGAATTCTTAAGTATCTTAGAAAATAAATTACTTCCAGCACTAATTAATATTTGGAGAAGTTACCCTTCTTTTGAACAATTATCAAGTTATCTCCTTCAAAGAAAGTACTTAATACTACAAGGACCACCTGGTACTGGAAAGACATGTTTAGCTGAAAAAACAGCAAAATTTTTGAAACAGAATGGGGAAATTACAGATTATGAAATTATACAATTTCACGCATCCACATCTTACGAAGATTTCGTTGAAGGGATAAAGCCAGATACTAATTCAAATCAACTAATTTTTAGAGAACACAAGGGACCTTTGTTAGAAGCCATTGAAAAAGCTGAAGAGGCAGAAGGGGAGAATAAGAGATATTTACTAATGATTGATGAGATAAATAGAGGGGACTTAGCAAAGATTTTAGGTGAAGCAATATTTCTTCTTGAACCTACTGAAAAAAGGAGAATCAAGTTAAGATCTGGTAAGGAAATAATCATGCCTCAAAACCTTTACATAATCGGGACAATGAACACAGCCGATAGGACAATTGCTATTTTAGATTTTGCTATTCGAAGAAGGTTTGCGTTTGTAAATGTTTGGCCTTCAGGACAAAAACTTGAAGAAATATTAAATGAAAAAGGCACTAATGAAGAAACTAAAAATAGAACTTTAGAGTATTGCAATAGAGTTCAGAATATATTTTTCAAGTATGCTAGTGATGAAGAATTGCATTTACAACCAGGACATACATATTTCATTGTTGACTCAGAGGAGGAGCTGGAAAATAAACTAAAATATGAAATTGCACCACTACTGCAGGAATATTTAAACGAAGGAAGGTTATCCGTGGCAAAAAACGAGATTATCTCCTTCATCGACGAGGTTCTAGACAAATGAGGTTGAAAGTAAAAATATCTTTAACAGAATTTGGTGACACGCAAACTTTTTCTAAAGAACAAATTAAAAATTGGTTTTCCTCAGGAAAATTTGATAAAAGATATCCACAGGAATATTTAAAGAAGTGGATTCGTACGAATTCTCGGTATCTTGCATTTTTGGGGATCTCATACAAATGGGATGATGAAAAGAAAAAATTGATACTTATTCCCGGTAACAAAATTGGATTGGTTCCTTTAAGAAACCCTTATGGTGGAAAAGTGTATGGAAGTATAGTAGTAAAGTCTAGATTGGAATGGATAAATATATACGATATATTGGAAGCTATAGGCTGGAAATATCAACCCCCGTTTCCTAAAAGAAGAAGAGCCAATTATTAGTGATGGAATTTTACCAAGATGGTTCAAAGCCATTGATACCTTAGAAGCAATTGCACAAGCTATTAATATACTCATGAAGGGAATAGATAACAAATATGTGAAATTAAGCGTCCCTGTTGGCAATGTTGATTGGAATAGCTATTCTACAAAAAGTGTTCCAAATGGAAAATATGCACAATTTATCAGCGTGATTACAGATTATTCTATTGATTTAGACATCCATCGGCAGTTTAAAGGCATCACGAGGATGATTTTCCAGGATATTTCTAGTAACAAGGTTTCCACAAAGGTTAAGTATAGAGCTAGACAACTAATAATGAACATTGAAAGAAAACTTGAAAATATCCCTTCAGGACCACCAAATATTGAAAAATTGAAGAAGGCAGAAATTCCTAGTTTTTATCGTAATTTATATGAAAAAGCAGTCCAAAAGTGTGAAGAGTACATTAGTCAGAGTAGATTTTCAATAAGTGGCGGTAACTATTATGGTTTACCTTGGTCAATAGAAATGGACAGGTTATTTGAATTTTGGGTAGAACATTGGACACATATTTTTGCAAAAAGAATAGGAGCGCGCTTTTATTCTGATATTAGAAAAAATTCCAGAATACGGTTTTATAACCTTAGTAACAATTAAAACCAGACATAATAATTGAAAAGGGGTCCAAGACGCTGATCATCGAGGTTAAATACAAAAAGCACTTGGCGTATCTTCAATATGGAAATTATTCCCCAGAAATTCTTGAAGAACACAGACATGATATACATCAACTTCTATCATATATGAGCAGTTCAGGTAATGATAAAAGAATTGGATGTTTGCTATATCCCATATTTAATGGGAGCATTTCTAATCAATTTGCTACTTTGATAAGCTATACCAATACAAAAGCAGATGTAGACGTTATGTTATGTGGTACACCCCTTCAACCAGAGAAGTTTTTAACTTTGATAGAAAATATATGGAATGAAAAATATACACATTAGTCTAGCGGTAGTGTTTATAGAATTGTGTAGATTCTATCATGTTTTCAACCTCTCACTAAAAATTTCAGAAAGCTAATCGTAAATAACATGCCAGTTCTTTACAGAACCTTTGCTTCGCTTTTTATCAAGCTTAACTACGGCTAAACATAAGCTTTTAAAAAATAATTAAATCAATCAATAGCTTAATATGAATTATTCCAAAGATATTAACAATCTACGCTGAATTTTCTATTACCTTTTCTTGTTGACAAATTTGACAACACCCGATTGTTTTTTGACAAAATAAACCTATATATATTAATTTGTATATTATCAATAACCGCCAAAACTTGGCAGCTTCAAAAGTTTTTCAATTTTGTACAATTTGCTCCTACCTTGAGAGAATTAACGGCCGAGTAATGCCTTAAATGATTTACAGTTCCACTTTTTATCAAGTTTAAAAATAGTTGCATCAATAATTTTGCATAAGCTACTTCAAGGACAGCACTAACTGACAATAAAACTGTCTTTTTGACAGGATTAGTCAATGATTAAGTGTTTTACATGAAATTCCTGACACAATCCAATTCATTTTTAAAACTTTAATCATAAATAAGCCTTTTCAAATCCATACATCAAAGATTTCTGCCTCATTCAGTAACAGGAATTATGAACCTTTTTGAATTGGTGTTCACAATTTTTACAGAAGTTTATATCACATGATAAAGTTTTTTAAGAGAGCATACTCTTCCTTTGCCTTTTCAAAGATTTTCTCGGCCAACCTTTCAATGTTTAACATGGCAAGATCTCTTTAGATAATTTTTCCATGATTCAAGAGCTTAATAGGACATTGGGTGTCCCATAAAACAGATAGACTTCTCTCAAACCTTCAAGGGGTTAAGCTGTGAAGGAAATTACAAGATCTACGTTTGAAGATTTTGGCAACACCGATAAGGTTCTTGAAATTCTTGAATTAGTTTCAAAAGAGCTTGCTGGCAATTATGTAGTTATAGGGGGATTGGCAGTTCGGACTTACGCTGGAAAAGTTAGAAAGTTGACTCCAGATCTTGATTTTCTCGTAAAGCCTGAGGTTGAAGAAAAGGTTTTCTCTCTGTTCAGGCTAAGCAGAAACACACTCTGCGGCTCTGTATGGCTTGTCGGAAATGTAGATGGTGTTGAGGTTGACTTTCAGGTTGCTACAAAAGAGTTTGAAAATGAAATTATTGAAAGTGCAGAGACTTTTTGCGTTGATGACTTTTTTATAAAAGTGGCTAAACCTGAACATCTGATTTTAATGAAACTCGGCGTTTTGAGGGAGAAGGATGAAATGGATATAGCTTTACTTTTGAAACGGAAAGAATTGGACCTCGGAAAGCTGCTTGGACTTGTAAAAACTCATTTGCCGTCTGAAATTGATACGCTAAAGCAGTTTGTTTTGATGAATAAGTTGGTAAAGGAGTAAAAGATGGTGGAATGTGTCGTTGAGTTCTCTAAATGTCTTGAAGAAGTTTCAGCTTCTCAGTACGATAGAGTTATAAGTTTTATTGAAAGCCGCTCATTCGTTATGTTTTACAGCACATAGAGAAAAGAGCCATATGGAAGGATGTAAACAAAATCTCAAATCTTTAATAAGAAATGTTTATAAGAAAGCAAATATACGAGCTATTCTATTGTATGGAACTGGTTTAAAAAGT
>NZ_JALVIW010000093.1:0-2584 GCF_027028515.1 Desulfurobacterium sp.
CCATGTTTGTTTTTCTTCCTGAGAGTCGAGTTTTTTATTAACCAATTCTAAACACTCCGCAACCCCGTTAAGTCCCAAAAGCATTACATCGTTCATTCCCGTCCGGCTGATTATCTGGTCTATCTCTTTATCTATCCTGTCAACCGCCTGCTTTATCCTGTCCCACTTGAGCTGGTTGCAGTAGTCTTCCGTTACTGCTCCCTTTCTGTCTATCTCGGCCGCCCTTACGCACTCCCTGTATGCCTCAAGGAGTTCGGGGGCACCAAGGCGGTAGAGCATCGTCTGTATCCTGTCCTCTTCGGGGATGTAGGGGTTGAGGCCGAAGACTTTCTTTACCATCAGGGCAAGCTCTTCGTATTCCTTTGCCTTCTGCCTTGCGGCGTTGTAATACTTTTCAAAGTTAAGCTCTATGTCGTTTACAGCCGCCTCTGCCTTCGCTCTCGTATCTTCAAACTTTGAAAAGTGAACGTGCGTCTGTTTCTTCTCCCCCGCAGGCCGGGGTTTTGTTTCGGGTTGGGTTTCGGGTTGAGTGTCGGGGTGTTCGGGTTGGCTTTTATCCTCAACTTTAGGATGTCCCATTTAATCCTCCTTAGTTTTGTTTTTAATTTTACTTATGTTCAAGTAATTTTCTTATTCTTTTTGGGAAAACTAAATGCCATAGGAATATCCGACTTTTGGTTGATGATTGTGCATATAGTCCCAAGTAACGTGGTTGGTTCCTACAAAGTATTCAGAGGGAGCAATTTGTTGGTTAGGTTCCCAGAGATATTCAAGTGCCCAATGGAGTTCCTTAAATAATCTGTTAGCCTCTTCATTAGACAAGTATTTAACTGTATATTGATGGACTATATCTTTAGCTAATTCTTTGTAGAAATCGTCTTTTGCTATATGAAAAGCTTTTCCTTGTATTCCGCCATAAAGATAACCTAAGAGGTCTAATCTGGCACGTGTCATTTCATCTTTAGGTTCATATTTTTGATACCATTTAGCATAAAAATCCTTCAACTCATAATACAACTCATCACTTTTCGGCAGTTCTTCCTGAATAATCCTTTTAAACTCATCGTAATCTAATAGTTCCGGATACTCTTTTGAGAGGCTTTTAAGTGCCTCCATCCACCCGTTATCAATCTTTATCCCCGTCAAAATCCCCTTTACAAGAACGAAGAAAGCGTTTGGGCCGTATTTTACGAACGTGTTTGCGACGGTATTTGCACACCACTCGGCAAGTCTTTCAAGGAGAGTAGGGTTGGCGTAGCTTCTGTCGTCAAACTGAGGGAAGACCTTTTCAATGGGTTCCTTGTATGCTCTCCAGAACTTTAAGAACCAGCTTAAAAGCTCTTCTCTTATGTATTTGACGTCGTAGGCTATCTCAAGGGCACGCTTGGCGTAGTCAAGTTTCAGGTAAAAGTCCCGCCTTACCTGGTAGTCAAGCTGGACGGCTTTTCCGTTCTCCCACGCTCCGGCGGGGTATCTCCCTTCCTCAAAGTATTCGGCCAGAGCCTCAGGGTTCTTGACGAATTCGTTCCACATCCAGACCTGGGGGCCTGACCATATAAAGCGAAAGTTCGTGTAGGGACTCATATAACTTTTACCATTTATCTTCACTCCTGAAAGGTCGGTTTCTTCTATACCGGCCATTACCCTACCCTCCGTTCACGTTTATCTGGCCTCTTGCTATCATTTCAATCAGTTTCCACCCCGTTTCTACTTTTGGGTCTACGGGGAGTTCTTCTGGTCTGTTAGCCATCTCTTTTTTCTCTCCTTCGAATATTTTACCCCGTTTCTCTATCATCTCTTATTCCTCCTGAGACGAATTTTCATGGCTTAAAATCAAGAGAACTATCTTCAGAGCTGTTAGGTTTCTGATTATTCCTGAAAATAAAGTCCTTTGACACTTTCGTAAGGTAGTTTTTAACGTTCTGCCATTCTTTTTCAACCTCAGGATAAGACCTCTCTACCTCAGCCTCTTCAAAATAAACAACTGCTTTTAAAAAGAGAGGGGTAATAAAGTTATTCCCGTATTTTTCATAACATATTCTAATAACATCATTAAAATCCCACTTGTTCTTTTTTAAAAGAAAATAAAAATCGTAAAAATCCTTTTTGGTTCCCCTTTGGATGATTGCTATTGATTTCATGGCAACTATATCTTCATCTGACGCCAGCAATAACGGGAAAAATCTCTTATCAAAAGGTCTTATAAGCCTATAAGGATATTCAAAAAAGCTGAATTTCACAGAATTTAATCTAAATATAACTGTATCTGGAGATTTTTTCTCATATTCTACTTTCCATCCTTCTTTTTGTGCAGTTTCCATTATCCTTTCAACTTTCCTTTCAAAGCTTTCTGGGATTTCTAAAGAAAAAAAGTCAAAATCTTCAGAGTATCTATGTGCATACTTTATTATGATTGCTGTTCCGCCCGCAAGATAGAATCCTTCAGTAAGGCCAGATTTTACAACGAAATCTAAAGTTTTCTCTTGTAAGTCTGTTATATTCTTCATCGCTTATCCCCAATATTACTTTCCAGTAATTTCTGCTCAATTTATCAAGCAAACGTAGCTGTTTTTTATATACCTCT
>NZ_JALVIW010000094.1:0-21377 GCF_027028515.1 Desulfurobacterium sp.
GGGGGAAAAGGGGGGTATGATGAAGACTAAACTTCCGCTCCCCTTTAAATCAAGCTTAAAAATTAAATTGGCGTCCCCAGGGGGATTCGAACCCCCGTCGCCGGCGTGAAAGGCCGGTGTCCTAGGCCGGGCTAGACGATGGGGACAACGCATGAGGAAATATAAGAAAAGAGTGGGAGGGTGTCAACCCCCAGAAAAGAATTTTTTTACAAATTTTTTACTTCAACTTCTAACAAATTTAAAACTTCCTGAACCGCTTGTTCTACAGGTACTTCTCTCTTTTCACCGGTTCTTCTAATTTTTATCTCAACAACACCCTCAGACACCTTTCTACCGACAATAATCTGATAAGGAATACCTATTAAATCAGCATCTTTAAACTTAAATCCAGCCCTCTCATCCCTATCGTCCATGAGAACATCAATGCCTTTTGAAACAAGTTCTTTATAAATTCTTTCTGCAATTTCCATCTGCTGACTGTTTTTAACATTAACGGGAATTACCTCTACCTCAAAAGGTGCTATTGCGACAGGCCACATAATTCCCCATTCATCATAGTTCTGTTCAACAGCTGCAGCCATAACCCTCGTAACACCTATGCCGTAACATCCCATAACCATGGGTTTCTCTTTACCGTTCTCATCTACAAAGACACAATTCATAGCTTCACTATACTTTGTGCCTAATTTAAATATGTGTCCCACCTCAATACCTCTCTTTTCAATAAGAGGCGCGCCGCAACGGGGACACCTATCGCCACCTTTAACCTCCGAAATGTCATTGAACTTTTCAACAGGAAAATCCCTTCCCCAGTTAACATTCTTCAGGTGATAATCTTTTCTGCCACTTCCAGTATAGAAGTTAACCATCTCAGCAATAGAAACATCAACAATTAGAGGAATCTTTATATTCATAGGTGAAAGAAATCCTGGCTCCTGCCCTGTTAATTCCTTAACTTCCTCATCAGTGGCAAACCGGAAATCTTTGACTTTAAGAAGCCTTGAAAGTTTAAGTTCGTTAATCTCTCTATCACCTCTTAAGAGAACCGCATATGGCTTACCTTCAGCAATAATAACAAGTAACTTGGCAAGAGAAGATTCTTTAACACGTAGAAACTTTGCAACATCCTCAATCGATTTAACATCAGGCGTGTAAACTTCCTTAACAGAATTAAAGAGAGATTCTCTATCTTCTGGAATAACCGCTTTGTACTGTTCCGCCTTCTCCGTGCTTGCAGCGTAACCACACTTTTCACAATAAACAAGTTTTCCTTCTCCCGTATCTGCAATAACCATAAATTCGTGGGAAAACTTCCCCCCTATCTCGCCCGTGTCAGCCTCAACTGCTCTAAAGTTAAGTCCCATTCTTTTAAATATTCTTGAATAGGTCTCATACATATTCCAGTATTCTCTCTCAGCATCTTCATTGCTAACGTGAAAAGAGTATGCATCCTTCATGATAAATTCCCTGCATCTCATAAGACCAAAGCGGGGACGAATCTCATCTCTAAACTTTTTACCTATCTGATATAGGTTAAGCGGAAGCTGCTTATAAGACCTTACCTCTTTCCTTACAAGGTCTGTTATCATCTCTTCAGCTGTTGGTCCAAGGGCATAATCCCTCTCATGCCTATCTTTAAACTTAATCATCTCTTTTCCATAAACATTCCATCTACCGCTCTCTATCCACAGCTCAGAAGGATGCATTACTGGAAGAGAAACCTCCTGAGCACCGGCACTATTCATCTCCTCTCTTATTATCTTTTCAATCTTCAAAAGAGTTCTAACTCCAAGAGGAAGAATATCGTAAAGGCCAGCAGCCTTTTTTCTTATAAATCCAGCTCTAATAAGAAGCTTATGACTTGGTATTTCTGCATCTGCAGGTGACTCTTTTAAAGTCGGTGCAAAGAGCCTTGAAAAACGCATGGTAACCTCCGGAAATTTAATGGAAAGGGATCTGAGATGATATTATACCTGTTACCAAAAATGAGATGGGAACTAAAATGAAAATTATCCACGTTGATACAGAAAAAGGCTGGAGAGGTGGAGAACAGCAGCTTTTCTACCTACTAAAAGGCCTAAACAAAAAGAATGTTAATCAAGCCGTTGCATGTGTAAAAGGTGAAGAACTGTGGAAAAGATGTAAAAAATCGGGAATAAAAACGGTAGATTTAACCGGCAACCAGATAAAAGATATATTTATCCTTGGAACAGAAGGAAAATGGGCAGATATAATACATGCACACAACGCAAAGGGACACAACATATCAGTAGCTTCGAAACCAATTCATAGAAAAAAAGTCATATACACAAGACGGGTAGATTACCCTGTTAAAAATAATTTTTTAACAAAATTTAAATACCGTAACACTGATAAAATCATATCTATAACAAAAACTGTACAAAAAATATTGGAAGAATCTGGAATAAAATCAGAAGTAATCTATAGTAGTGTAGAAAGGGATATTAATAATAAAATAGATATAAAGAAAGTAACACAAATAAAGAAATCTTTCGAAAATAATATACTTATAGGAAATGTTGGTGCTTTAACTGAACAAAAAAACCAGTTTTTATTTATAGACATGGCTAATCTAATTTCAAAACAAATTAAAAACTCATTTTTCCCGATTATAGGAAGTGGAAAATTACTAAATCAGCTCAAAAAGTATGCTAAAGATAGAGAAATATCAGACAGAATAAAATTTTTAGGATTTAAAGAAGATATTTTGAACTATATAAAAGCACTTGATGTATTTGTCCTGACATCAAACAACGAAGGCCTTGGAAGTACTATTCTTCAAGCTATGATGTTAGAAGTTCCTGTTGTTGCGACAGACGCGGGAGGCGTAAGAGAGGTCGTAATTAACGGGAAAACGGGACTTTTGGTTCCCAAAAACAATCCTGAGGCACTTTCTACCGCTGTTATAAGGATTTTAAGGGATGAAAAATTGAGAAAAAGCCTTATAATTAACGCCCGCAAATTCGTTAACAAAAACTTCACAGTTGATAAAATGGTAAATGCATATTTCCAGCTCTACGGGGAGGTAATAGAGTGAAGGCTATATGGGACAAGTGTTTAAATGACCTAAAAAAGTCCATCAAAAGCCATGAATACAAAGCCTGGATAAAGGATCTTGAATTTGTATCTATAACCGGCAACAAACTGGTAATCAAGGCAAAAGACCACATAACAAAAGAGCTTATAGAAAAGAGATACCTCCCCGCCATAAAAGATGTAGTTGCCAAAAATTTTAGCAAGCCCCTTAACATATCAATAGTTTTAAAGGGTAATACCGCAAGAGTCCTTGAATTAGATTTAAGGGCAAAAAAGAAAAAGGCAGAAAACAAGATAGAGTCCAACTTGAATCCCAAATACACATTCGAAAACTTTATAGTCGGTGCAAGCAACCAGTTTGCCCATGCTGCTGCGATAGCAGTAGCCGAAAATCCCGGAAAAGCCTACAACCCGCTCTTTATATATGGAGGTGTGGGGCTGGGAAAAACTCATCTTATGCAGGCAATAGGAAACTTCATAAAAACGATGTATCCATCAAAAACGGTTGTTTACGTTACTACGGAAAGCTTTATGAACGACCTCATAGATTCGCTGAGAAACGACAGAATGACAGAATTCAGAGAAAAGTACAGAACCGTTGATGTTCTTCTC
Source organism: Desulfurobacterium sp. (assembly GCF_027028515.1). Taxonomy (NCBI): domain Bacteria; kingdom Pseudomonadati; phylum Aquificota; class Aquificia; order Desulfurobacteriales; family Desulfurobacteriaceae; genus Desulfurobacterium; species Desulfurobacterium sp. The sequence continues at coordinate 3,670 of NZ_JALVIW010000094.1, forward strand.
ATTGACGACATCCAGTTCATAAGCGGTAAAGACAGGACTCAGATTGAGTTTTTCCATACATTCAACGCGCTTCACGGCTCAGGAAAACAAGTTGTTCTGACAAGCGATAGACCACCAAGAGAAATCCCGATGCTTACAGAAAGACTTAGAAGCCGTTTCGAGTGGGGATTGATCGCTGATATACAGCCACCAGACTTTGAAACGAGAATAGCAATTCTGAGGCGTAAAGCGGAAGATGAGGGAATCGAAGTTTCAGATTCAGTCCTCAAGCTCATAGCAAGCAGAATAAAATCAAACATCAGACAGCTGGAAGGGGCACTACTGAAACTTAAAGCTAAAGCTCAACTCGAAGGAAAGCCTCTTGACGAAGAATTGGTGAAAAGTGCACTAAGAATAGAACCCGGAATAGCTCAACCAACATCAAACGAGTCTGAACACCTACCTGTTGATGAGATTAAAAAAGTCGTATCTCAGGTTATGGGCGTAACCATTGAAGAACTTGACGGAAGCTCAAGAAAAAAACACATAGCATTAGCAAGGCAAGTTGCCATGTACCTGTGTAAGAAATTTGGGAACTATTCATTTCCAAAGATTGCATCAGCTTTTAACAGAAGTGACCACACAACTGCCATGCACGCGTTTAACAGGATAAAAGAGCTAAGAGAAAAAGACACAGAAATTAATCAAATTATTACAGAGATCGAGAGCACGCTAACGCGCTTGATAGATACATCGGTGTAAGTTATCCACAGTTACTGTGGATAAGTCTTGTGGATAACTGTTGTGGACAACTCTAAACTTGTGGATAAACTAAAAAGCGTTCCACTTATCCACAGAAATTTATTCAAACTGTGGATAAGTTAAAACTTATCCACATAGTTATCCACATAGTTATCCACACACTGTTGCAGGAATTTTATACAATATAAAGGGCTAAACAGTTTTTGCATAAATTATGTGCACTATATGACTATGATGAATCCAAAAGGGAGGAAACTTCAAAATGAAAATTAAAATAAATAAGGAAGTATTAAAAGAGGCTGTGAAAAAAGTTGCGCCGGCAGCCGACAGAAAGGGCAACATTCCGATTCTTTCGAACATACTTCTTGCTGCCAGTGACAACACACTTTCTCTTTACGCAACGGATCTTGATATAGGTATAGCGACAATTGTTAACTGTGAAGTAATAGAAGAAGGTAATACTACGGTAAATGCTCAGAAACTGATGAAGCTTGTTTCAAGCCTTTCCGTTGAAGAGGTAGAGTGTGAAGTGGAAGGAAACATGTTTACAGTAAGAACAATGGGATCAAGATTTTCACTTGCCACCCTGCCGCCTGATGAGTTTCCGCAGATAAAAATAAAAGGTGAAAACGAAGTTTCATTGCCTTCGGAAGAAATTGATAAGGCTATCAGAAAGGTCGCATATGCGGCGAGCAGAGATGAGGTAAGGTACAACCTTATGGGAGTCTATCTAAATTCCAACGGTGAGAGAATAGATGCGGTTGCTACTGATGGTCATAGGTTGGCCCTCTATGTTATGGATGCTTCTGTTGCAGAATTTGGTGTTATCATTCCAAAGAGAACACTTGGGGAATTGAAGAGACTTTTAAAGGGAAGTGGTGAAGTTAAGATTTCAACCGAAGGTAATCAGATATTTTTTGAGATAGATGACACTTACCTTTTCAGCTCTGTTATTGAAGGAGAGTATCCGGACTACATGGCTGTTATTCCAGAAGATAATCCGCTTAAAGCTGTGGTTAATAAGGATGAATTTTTAACGGCACTCAAAGAGGTTTCAGTCATATACGAGAGGGATGATACTCAACCTGTTATTATGATCTTTAATCCGGACAGAGTAAAACTTGTTGCAAGGCGTTTTGATTCTATAGATGCCAGTGAGGAAGCTGAGGTTGAAGTTCCCTGTGAGTACAACGGTGAGGAGTTCGAAATAGCTTTCAACGTTAAACATATGGTAGAGGCTGTTGGAAGTTTCGATAGTGATACTATCACCATTTCAATGGATGGTCCTATGACTCAGATTTTACTTGAAAGCAGTGAAGAGCCTCAGATAAAATGTGTAATAATGCCTATGAAGATTTAAAGATGAGTAGCATTCCTAATACGCTTACCTTTTTGAGAATACTCTTTATTCCGTTTATAGTTTTCTTTATTGTTGACGGAATGTATATGGTCTCTTTTGTTCTTTTTATAATTTCCTCCCTTACAGATTTTTTAGATGGCTATCTTGCAAGGCGCATGGCAAGCGTTACGAACTTTGGAAAGCTTTTAGATCCTGTTGCGGATAAAATTCTTACATCGTCTGTTTTGATTGCTTTGACCTACAAGCATCTGTGTGATCCATTTTCCGTTACAGCGATAGTTGCAAGGGAAGAAGCAGTTACGGGATTAAGGGCAATTGCGGCTTCAAAGGGAAAGGTTCTTCCTGCTGGAAGTTTTGGGAAGTTGAAAACCGTGTTTATAATGGTTTCTATTCTGCTTCTCCTTTCTGGTTTTAAGCGTTACGGAGAAATTCTTTTAATGGTTTCAGCTTTTGTTGCTATTTACTCTGGCGCAATCTACTTCTATAACTTTTTTAGATTAAGTGGAGAAGAAAATGGATAGTGCTACGTTAAAGGTTTTGATAGTTGTTCTTTCGTTTCTTTCAGGTTCCATCTCTTTTGGCTACATAATAGGGAAACTGAAAGGTGTTGACGTTAGAAAGTACGGAAGTGGAAATATTGGTGCTACAAATGTTTCAAGAGTTTTAGGAAAAAAAGTTGGCCTTTTAGTTCTGATACTTGATGCACTGAAAGGTGCTATTCCCGTTCTGGTTGTAAAATCTGTCGGACTGCCGCTTCACTATCAGCTTATGGCAGCTCTTTTTGCCGTTTTAGGTCATTGCTTTTCACCGTTTTTAAGGTTTAGAGGAGGAAAAGGAGTCGCAACAGGTATAGGTGCATTTCTGGTTATTTCACCGATAAATGCTCTTCTTGCGGTGTGCGTTTTTATTTTCATTTTTACCATTACAAGGTATGTTTCACTTAGTTCAATAACGGCAGTTGCAACGTACATTGTGGCTTTTAAATTTCTTGTTTCTCCCTGTCCTGACCATTTCTTTTTTGTAGCCGTTGCAGGTTTTGTAATAATAGCTAAACACTACGCTAATATCGTGAGACTCATTAAAGGCGAGGAAAAGAAGTATGGATCTTAAGATGTATCTTAAAGAGAGAAAAGCTTTCATAGATGAAATTTTGACAGATTATCTTCCTGAGGAGCTGCCGTTTGGTAAGAGACTTTACGAGGCGGTAAAGTATTCTCTTACTGTTGGTGGAAAGAGGTTAAGACCAATACTTTGTATGGCCGGTTGTGAGATTGTCGGAGGAGATATAGAAAAGGCTGTTCCTGTTGCTGTGGCGCTTGAGATGATTCACACCTATTCTCTCGTCCATGATGACCTTCCTGCCATGGATAACGATACGTTAAGGCGGGGACATCCAACAACATGGAAAAAGTTTGATGAAGCTACGGCAATTTTAGCAGGAGATGCCCTTTTGAACAGGGCTTTTGAGGTTTTAGCCGATTGTTCTCTTAATTCGGAATTAAAGTTAAAGGTTATCTCTGAAATTGGAAAGGCTGCCGGCATGCTTGGTATGGTGTTGGGACAGCAGTGTGATATGGAAGCAGAAGGGAGAAAGGATGTATCACTTGAAGAGCTTGAATTTATTCACAGACACAAGACAGGTGCCTTGATAACCGCTTCTGTTGTTTCAGGTGGTATTGTCGGTGGTGGCAGTGAAGATGAGATAGAGGTTTTGAGAAACTATGGGCAGCTTATTGGTTATGCCTTTCAGATAATAGACGATGTTCTTGATGTTATTGGTGACCAGTCAAAGATAGGAAAGAATGTAGGTTCTGATGTTGAAAAGGGAAAGGTTACGTTTGTTACCTTCTACGGCGTGGAAGGAGCAAGGAAAAAGGCCGAAGAGGCTGTAAATAAAGCAGTTAGCCTGCTTGGGATTTTTGATGAGGAAAAGAGAGAACCTCTTGAACGGATAGCCCGTTTCGTAGTGGAGCGGGAGTATTGATTTCTTATAATAGTTATGGGTACTGTTTAGAGGGGAGGTAGTTTATTGATTTTGGATAGAGTAAACGGTCCTGAAGATTTAAAAAAACTTTCCATAAATGAGTTAAAACAGCTTTCAGAAGAACTGAGAAAGTACATAATAGATGTTGTAACCAAAACAGGAGGACATCTTGCATCTTCTTTGGGTGTTGTTGAACTTACAATAGCACTTTTAAAGGTTTTTTCGCCGCCTGAAGATGAGATAGTATGGGATGTCGGACATCAAGCCTACTCTTACAAGATTCTTACAGACAGAAAAGATAGATTTCCAACGCTCAGACAGTATAAAGGTATTTCAGGCTTCCCGTCAATAAAAGAGAGTCCCTATGATGCCTTTGGTGCGGGTCATAGCAGCATTTCCATATCAGCAGCTCTTGGAATAAAGGTTGCAAAGAGGCTTAAAGGCGAAAAGGGAAAGGTTATTGCCGTAATTGGTGACGGTGCCTTAACGGCAGGTGAGGCTTATGAAGGTCTAAACAACGCCGGTCAGCTGAAGGAGGATTTAATTGTTATCCTTAACGACAACAGGATGTCTATATCGCCAAACATCGGCGCCATGGCAAACTACCTTATTAGAGTCACTACCGATGAGTGGCTCAGAAAGACGAAGGGACATTTTGAAAAGGTTGTTAAAAAGATTTTTGGTGAACGTATATACAAGCGAATGAAGCGTTTTGAAGACTTAATAGTTAAAGGATTGTTTCCTCCAGGTATGCTTTTTGAAGAGCTTGGTTTTAGATACATAGGTCCTGTTGATGGTCACAATTTGGAGACGCTTATTCCCGTTCTTGAAAATGTTTCGAAGATGAAAGGACCTACGCTCGTTCACGTTTTAACTAAAAAAGGCAAAGGATATGAACCGGCAGAGGAAAGACCGGACAAGTTTCACGGTGTTCCAAAGAAAAAGATATCCGTTTCTGTTGAAAAGCCCATTCCAAAGTGGACTTCAGTCTTTTCGGATGCCCTTATAGAGCTTGCTAGTGAAGATGAGAGAATTGTTGCAATAACGGCTGCCATGCCTTCGGGAACGGGACTTGATAAGTTTCAGGAAAGGTTTCCAGACAGGTACTTTGATGTAGGTATTGCCGAACAGCACGCCGTTACATTTGGAGCAGGACTTGCAAAGAAGGGGCTAAGACCTGTGGTTGCCATATATTCAACGTTCCTTCAGAGGGCTTACGACCAGATTATCCACGATATTGCACTTCAGGAACTTCCCGTTATTTTTGCAATTGATAGAGGCGGTATTGTGGGCGAAGATGGTGCAACGCATCACGGTGTTTTTGACCTTTCCTACCTTCGAATAGTGCCAAACGTTATTGTTTCTGCACCAAAAGATGAAAATGAGCTGAGAAATCTCTTATACACCGCTGTTAAGTCAAAACTTCCATTTGCCATAAGGTATCCTCGAGGAGCTGCAACGGGTGTCGATATAGAAAGCGGTTTTAAAGATATTCCGATAGGAAGCTGGGAAATTTTAAAGGAAGGAAAGGACCTTGCTGTTATTGCTGCGGGATGGGAGGTAAATCAGGCCCTTGAAGCGGCAAAAGAACTTGAGAAGAAAGGTTTAAGCGTTACGGTTGTCAATGCAAGATTTATAAAGCCGATTGATGAGGTTCTTTTAACCGATATAGCAAAGAAGCACAGTCTTATCATAACAGTTGAAGAGAACACAGTTAAGGGTGGTCTTGGCGGTGCTGTTGATGAGTTTTTAAGTAGCTGGTATGATGGGAAAGTTTATAACATTGGGGTTCCTGACATGTTTATAGAACATGGTGACCAGATGCTGTTGAGGGAAAAGTTGGGATTAACAGGAAAAGAGATAGCAGAAAGGATAATGAAGATTTTAAGGGGAAGGGAGGTTACTGCTTAACTTTTTTTCTTTCTTTTTGTTCCCTGTGCTCCACAAATACATCAAAGTCGGGAAACTCTTTTGCGGCTGCTTCCGCAAGAATTTCGGCAATTGCCACTGAACGGTGCTGTCCGCCAGTGCATCCAACGGCAAAAGTTAGATAACTTTTTCCTTCTTTGTAGTAGTGTGGAATTGTGAAGGAGATAAGATCCTTCAGTTTTTCTATGAAAGATAGTGTTTCAGGAAATTTAAGAATAAACTCTTTTACCTCTCTATCCATTCCCGTTTTTGCCCTAAGTTCAGGGACAAAATGGGGATTTGGAAGAAATCTTACGTCAAAAACGTTGTCTGCTTCCTGTGGTATGCCGTACTTAAAGCCAAAGGATAGAAACGTTATCTTGAACGTTCCCTTTCCACCGGCTATGAGGTCTTTTATAAACTGTTTGAGTTCGTGAGGCGTCATATGGGATGTATCTATAATTTTTGTCGCTTCTTCTTCTACAGGTTTCAGGTATTCAATTTCTTCTTCTATAAGTTTTTGAAGACTTTTTTCAGATTCATATCTTTGAAGTGGATGTGGCCTTCTTGTTTCGCTGAACCGTTTTATAAGTGTTTTTTCGTCAGCTTTAAAGAACCAGACTTCAACTTCAGGAAACTCTTTTTTTAATCTTCTGAGCATGCCACCTGCAAGTTCTCTGAATTTTGGATTTCTTATATCAAGAACGAGAGCGGCTCTGTGAATTTCAGGATTTTCGCTTATAAGGTGGAAAAGGTTTGGAATGAGGTCTGGTGGAATATTGTCTATACAATAGAACTCAAGATCTTCAAGGTATTTAGCGGCGGTAGATTTTCCGCCTCCTGAGAGTCCGGTTATTATGATTATCTTTTTCGCTTCTTTCATCTTTTAACCTTTAAAATTTTAACACTATTAGCATAAAATTGAGGTACGGTTAGTATACCATTTTTGTATCCTATGTCCGCTGGTGTGATTAAGCCTTTAAAAACAGGTACGGCTTTGTTGTTTTCTAATTCATAAATAATGCCGTTTCTGAAGTCTGAAAAGAGAACGTTTCCTTTATCTGTTACGACTATTCCGTCAAGGTTTCCGTTGACCTTACAGAGAGTTTCTATCTTGCCGTTTTTTATTGCCAATACCTTTCCTGTATTCCATGTTACACACAGTAGCGTGTTTCCTTTAAATATCAGTCCATTTGGTCCTTCAAGAAGTGGAGATTTGATGAAAACTTCCGGTTCAAAGGTTGATAGAGGAATTTTGTATATGGTGTTTGTCTGTGTGTCAGAAATAAACAGTTCTTTACCATTTGTTGTTATGTCATTTAAAAATTGAGAACCTTTGATCGGAATTATTTTTTCTACTTTTCCGCTGTGAGGGTCTATTTCTAAAACTCTGTCTATGTCTGTTACAAACAGTTTTCCTTTTGCAAATGTTATTCCTTTTGGAGCGTTTAATTCCCTTGTAAGAATTTTATTGAAATTTCCGTTAAGATCTAAAACTGCTATGAATCCATCTCCATCTTTTGCAGATGGAGGAAGGTTGCCTATGTTTGAAACGTATATTTTTCCATGATAAATCTGGGCACTCTCCGGCGTTTTTAACGTTGCTGCGGAAGATGAACAGGTAAAGATCAAAAAGAACAATATAAACACCTTTTTCATTTCTACCCCCAGTGGAGCTTTTCTCTTAAGGTTTGATAGTACGATTTGTCGGGATCTCTCAGTATGAGAAGGTCGTAGGGTGATTTTGCTATGTCCAATCTATCCCCTTTTCTCAGTTCTATTCCTTCCTGACCATCAAAAATCACCATTACCGTTTCACTTGTCGTTTTTAGCTGCGCAGTTAATACAATGTTTCCGTCTATTACGAGTGGTCTCATGGTGAGCGTGTGGGGGCATATAGGTGTTATAAGCATGGCGCTTAACGTAGGAAATATTATGGGTCCGCCGGCTGATAGTGAATAGGCTGTAGAACCTGTTGGCGTTGCAACTATAAGGCCGTCACCTCTGAAAGTACTGACAAACTTTCCATTTGCTTTTAGTTCAACCTCTATTATTCGTGCTAATGTATCTCTCTTTATTACCACTTCATTAACGCATCTGTAGATGGCTATGTGGCCGTTTCTTCTTGTTAATTTCACTCTTATTACAGGTCTGTTTTCGACTATAAACTTTCCGTTTAAAAGTTTTTCTATGCTTTTTTCTATTTCGTCCATAGTTAATTCTGTTAAAAATCCTAAAGTTCCAAAGTTTACGCCTAAGATGGGAACGGGTTTTTTGTCTATAAGCCTTGCGACGTTTAAAAAGGTTCCATCACCTCCAAGAACTATCATTACTTCAATTTTGTCTGGGAGGCACACTCTATCAACGACTTTTACTTTTTTTACCATCTCTTGTGGTAACAACGATGCCGTTTCCTCTTCTGTCCAGACAACCGCTCCCTTTTCCAAAAGGAGCGATATTATCTTTTTGACGCCCTCTGCTGCATCTCTTTTAGTTGGGTTTGAAATAATGCCAATGTTTCTATATTTAGCTTTCCTCTTTTCTGTAGTCATTTCCTTCCACCCTTACTAATTTACACATTTCATAGATTCTTGATTCTGTTCTTTTGTCAAAACGGGAAGAGAAGCTGTCATCAAGCGGTGAGTTGAAACTGAGGTTGGTCGTTATTATTGTAGGTAGATTTTTTGTGTATCTGTAGTTTATGATTGTAGATAGGATATCCTTTGCCCAGTCTGTTGTTCTTTCTGCACCAACATCATCAAGTATGAGGAGAGGAGCTTCCATTACTCTGTGGAGCAGTTCCTGAGACGATTCTTTTGTGTCAAATGTTGTTTTAATGTCTATTAGAAGGTTTCTGAAATCGACGAACTTTCCTCTTAATCCCTTGTAGATTAAGATGTTTTTAAGAAGAGCAACTGCAAGGTGTGTTTTCCCAACACCGGGTGGTCCGTAAAGTACGAGTCCTTTATCAACAAATGGATAGAGTTTAAAGAATTCTTTACAGAGCCTTAAAGCTCTCTTCTGGTATATCGTTTCAGGTTTAAAGTTGGAAAATTTACACTTCTTATATCTGCTTGGAATGCCTGAATTCCTGGAAAACTCTTTTTTTAATATGTGAAACTGGCACCTGCACCTTACCGCTTCCCTTCTGCCGTTGCTTTTTATAATAATCCATCCTGTTCCGGAACACTCTTTACAGGCCATTTTTTCTCCAGTGGTACTGTTTATACTGATAAAGTAATTGCTGTTTGTAAAAACTTCAAGTCAGAGAAGATAAACAGGGTCAACATCAATTCTATACCTTACGCCCCTGAAAAGTATGGGCATTTCTCTCTTAAGTATCTCTATACCTTTTAAAAGGTTTTCCTCAGTTGCTGCCCTCATAAAGGTTATAAATCTGTATCTTCCAGACACTTTTGGTATGGGAGCCGGGTTGAGTGGTGGCACATTAAAGTAAGGTTTTATCTTTTCTTTCAGAATATTGAATTTCTCTTCAATTTTGCCAAACTTAGAGGTCTTTTCTATCTGGAATTCTAAAAGCACAGGGTATGAAAAAGGTGGATAATTAAAAATTTTTCTTGCCTCTATTTCTTCTTTGTAGAACAGATCAAACTTGTACTCTGCTGCATATTTGACTGCGGGATTTTCAGGGTCAAAGGCTTGAATAATAGCAGCGCCAGGTTTAAATCTTCCTGCTCTACCTGTTGTATGTACGATTGTTTGAAATGTTCTTTCTGCCGAACGAAAGTCCGGAAGAAGGTATCCCGTGTCTGCCATTAGAACAGCAACAAGGGTAAGTTTTGGAAAATTGTGTCCCTTACTTGCTATTTGTGTCCCTACAATTATGTCGTAGTTTCCGTTTTTTATATCTGCTATCAGTTTGGCGCCTTTTGTTGGGTTTTTTACAGTGTCCTGGTCAAGCCTTACGATTCTGAAATCGGGAAAGAGAACTTTAACTTCTTCTTCAACCCTTTCTGTTCCGTAGCCTTTAAATTCAAGTTTTGTTCCGCATTCGGGGCACCTGAAGAGAGGTTTATACTTTTTACCGCATATATGACATATAAGCCTGTTCATGTTTTTGTGATAGACGAGAGGAACAGCGCAGTCGTCACACTCTGCCACAAAACCGCACTTTGGGCAAAACCCTGATGAGAAGAAACCTCTCCTGTTGATGAAGAGGAGTACCTGTTCACCTTTTTTCACCGTGTTTTTTATGGCTGAAATTAGTGATTCAGAAAATATGCCAATCCTTTTTTCCTCTTTCAGATTCACCACCTTTATGTATGGAAGCGGTATATTTGATACTCTTTTTTTAAGTTCTAAGGCTCTATATTTTTCAATAGATGCTCTGTAGTAGCTTTCAACTGATGGTGTTGCCGATACAAGTATTACAGGACACTTTTCTATACTTCCCCTTTTAACGGCCATTTCCCTTGCATGGTAGAGAGGCTTCTGCTGCTCTTTGTAGGATGTGTCTTGTTCTTCATCTACGATTATTAATCCTAAGTCTTTTATGGGAAGCATAAGAGACATTCTTGTGCCTATGAAAACCTTGCTCTTTCCTTTGACAGCTTTTAACCACTGAGAGACTAACTCTTTTTTACTGAGTTTACTATGAAAAACAACAATATTTTCGCCAAAGTAACTTTCCACCCTTGCTCTTAATTCAGGTGTTAGTAAAAGTTCTGGAACCAGTATGAGAACGCTTTTTCCCTTCTTGACTGTTTCAAGTGCAGCGTGGAGATAAACTTCCATCTTTCCAGAGCCGGTTACTCCATAAAGGAGGAATGTTTCATTTTTTCCATTCAGTATTGCGTTAAGTGCTCTTTTCTGATCGGCTGTCAGAATTATTTTTCTATTGTCTGTAAGTACCTTTTTTTTAATGTCTATCAGGTGTTCTCTCTCTTCAATTTCTATAATGCCTTTATTGGTGAGTCTCTTTATCGTGTTGTAGGAGATCCCTCTTTTATTTAAGTCTTTTATTGGTATTTCTTTTATCTTTTTTAAGATTTCAATGGCTTCTAACTCTTTTTTTCCTTTTACCGGTTTGATTTCTTTTAGAACTGCAACTTTTTGAGTTGGGAGAAGGGTGTACGTTATATCCTCTTCCTTTCCTATGATTCCCTTTCTTATAAGATTTTTGACGGTGGAATAGGTTGATTTCCCCTTAATAGCTCTTACAAGTGTGATGAGTTTTACTCTTCCTTTCTTACTTTTAAGGTATTTTATTATCTGCTGTTCGGTTTTTCCCTTAACATGTTCGTTTCTTTTAAGATAGACGTAACTTGTTTCTTCAATGATGAATCCTGAAGGGAGAAAGAAAAATAGAACTTCGCCAATAGCCGAAGCGTACCTTCTGGCAATTTCCTCTGCAAGTTTTATGTTTTTTTCTGTAAATAGGACAAAATCGTCCGGTATATCAAATATTTCCTTTATGTAGGTTTCTTCTATCTCGCTACTCGTTTCTTTTAGAGAAACGATTATTCCTGTTTTTAAGAAGTCACTTTTACCAAAGGGAACTATTACGCGCTTACCTACTTCCGGTTTTGAAGATACCGTTTCAGGCACTTTATATATAAACGTTTTATCAAGAGGTATGTTTAAAGCCACTTCGGCAAACAATTACTTTTTCCTCTCTCTAATAGCTCTTATTGTGGTTCCTACCGCCATAAGTATAAGAATAAAAGTTGCAAATACTGTAAGTGCGACAACTGTCCATTTAAATATAAATGGTATCATCTCTTTTCACTCCTCTTCTCAATTTCCCACAGTTTTAGATATTTTAAAAAAGTATAATAAGAACTCATAACCGATACAACGAATCCTTCAAATCCGTCCAGGAATCCTCTCTTTATGAAGTATCTTCTGATGAATGCTCCAATGGACGAGGTTATAAGTTTTGTTTTTGAAAATCTTTTGCCTCTTTTGTGAGCACCTTTAGCGTAAAGTGTTGTGTATAGGTTGAGCTTTTTAAGGTGCGTTTCTATATCTGGATATGAGTAGTGGAGGAGGTTTCCCTTAAGATAACCCGTTTTTCCGTTAACTTTTAACGTTTCATGAACCTCATCACCTTCCCATCTGCAAGAGTCTCTCCTTGCAAGTCTCAGCTGCCAGTCAGGGTACCATGCGTGTTTTATCCATTTTCCAAGGTAATTTGTGAGTCTGTTTATATAAAAACCTTTGTACTCTGAATTTTGTTTCTTTACAAGTTCAATCTCTCTTTTTAGTTTTTCGTCAACAACTTCATCATCGTCAAGAAAGAGGACCCAATCCTTTGTACAGAGTGATAGAGCATAGTTTTTCTGGTTTATGAAGTTATCGAATTTTCTGAAAACAACTTTAGCACCGTAGCTTTTTGCTATCTCAACTGTTTTGTCCGTCGAACCTGAATCTACCACGATTATTTCATCAGCCAGGTCTTCTACGCTTCTTAAGACATCGCTCAGGTATTTTTCACCGTTTTTGACAATCATTGATACAGACAGTGTTGTCATAATTTAAATCCTTTGAAGTGTTATAATACTTCTGCTATGAAGATAATATTACCATCTCCGGCAAAGATAAATTTATCCCTTTGGGTTAACGGGAAAAGGGATGACGGTTATCATGATATTCTGACTGTTTTTCATACCATTAACGTTTTTGATTACATTTCCATTCAGCAGTCAGGACAACTTGAATTGAATGTTGCAGGGTCGACTGTTGTTCCGGCAGGAAATGACAATTTGATAATCAAGGCTTGTGAAGTATTTTCAAAGCATACAGGTATAAAACCGAAGGTTAGTATAACCCTTGAAAAACACATACCCATTGGGGCTGGACTTGGAGGTGGAAGCTCCAATGCTGCTCTTGTTTTAAAGGGTTTAAATATGCTATATAACTATCCTGTTGATGAAGATAAATTGATGGGCATGGCTGCAGAGATAGGTTCTGATGTTGCCTTTTTTCTTAAGGGAGGACTTGCGGTAGGTTACGGTAGAGGGGAAAAGCTTATATTCTACGGCAAACAGAAATTTAATATTCTTCTTGTTTATCCAAATATCTTCTGTTCAACGGCGGAAGTTTATAAACATCTTCCACCAATAAAGAGAGAAATGGGAATAGAGGATGCTGAGAGGTTGATACTTATTCCTCTTATGAAAGGTGATTTTAACACTCTAAGAGAGAATATGTGGAATGACCTTGAGTCTTCTGCTGCACCCTGTATAAAAGAGGTTATGGAAGCTAAAAAGTTAGTTGAAGATGTTGTAGGTTCAAAGGTTTTAATGAGTGGAAGTGGTTCAAGCCTTTTTGCTATCATAGATAAAAATAGAAAAATAGACATTACCCCCTTGCAAAGAAAGGGCTGGTGGGTTAAATTTTGTTCTGCAATTTGAGTTGGGGCGTAGCCAAGCGGTAAGGCAGCGGACTTTGGATCCGCCATTCGCAGGTTCGAATCCTGCCGCCCCAGCCATTTTTTTATTCCCGCATAGTGGTGGGAGTAGCTCAGCTGGTGGAGCGCCGGGTTGTGGCCCCGGCGGTCGCGGGTTCAAGTCCCGTCTCCCACCCCACTTAATGCGGGAGTGGCGGAACTGGCAGACGCGCTGGACTTAGGATCCAGTGTCCTTGTGGCGTGAGGGTTCGACTCCCTCCTCCCGCACCATAGATTTAGTATAATAACCCTTAGCGCGGGCGTAGCTCAGTTGGTAGAGCACAACCTTGCCAAGGTTGGGGTCGCGGGTTCAAGTCCCGTCGCCCGCTCCATATTGGCGGCGTAGCCAAGTGGCAAGGCAGGGGACTGCAAATCCCTTATTCGGCGGTTCAAATCCGCCCGCCGCCTCCACAAAATTATCTAATTTGTACCTTTTCTCTTTTTATTCTTTTGACGTTTATTACGCCTTTTGTTGATTTTATCGCATTTATAACTTTTTGAAGCTGAGAAACATCTTTTACCTGTAGTGTAAAATCAAGGATTGCTTTTCCCCCAATTGTTCGTGTGTAGGCACTTGCAATGTTTGTTTTTGTATCCGCTATCTTTGCCGATACGGCAGCTAACATCCCGGGTCTGTCTTCTACAAAGACTCTTATCTTTGCAGGGTAGAGCTTATCAGACGGTTTAAACTCTATTGAGAGGACTCTTCCTGGAGCGCTTTCAAGTACCTGCTGAGCCACAACACAGTTTTTTGTGTGAACTACTATTCCTTTGCCCTTTGAAACAATGCCAACAACGTCATCGCCAGGAAGTGGATGGCAGCACTTTGCCAGTGTAACCAGCATGTTTTCTATACCGTCAATAATAATGTCGGCACCTTCATTTTTCTTCTCTTTCTTTTTCTTCTTTTCCTGTTCTTCCTGGATTCCCAAAAGTCTTCTTACTAACTTTTCACCGTCAAGTTTTCCAAATCCTACATCAATTAGAGCAAATTCAAGTGATGAGTAACCGAGAGATTTTAACTGTTCTGAAAAGTCGTTTTCATATAAAAAGCTTATGCCTTTTCCGGCACTTCTCCTGATTATCTTTTCGACAATACTTTCACCCAATTTTTTTGCTTTTTCGTTTTCCTGTTTTTTTATGAACGATTTTATGGCAGTTCTTGCCTTTGAAGTTTTTACAAAAGCAAGCCAGTCTCTTTTTGGATTTTCAATATTTCCGGTTATTATTTCTACTTTATCTCCGCTTCTGAGTATGTGATTTAAAGGAACAAGTTTACCGTTCACCTTTGCACCTATACATCTGTGTCCAACACTTGTGTGTATTGCGTAGGCAAAGTCAACCGGCGTTGCGCCTTTTGGAAGTGTTTTGAGGTCACCTTTAGGTGTAAATACATAAATATCCTCTTCGTATAGGTCACTTTTGACGTTTTCCATAAATTCTTTTGTATCCTTTTCCTCTTTTACCCATTCTAAGAGATTTCTTAGCCAGAGGAATCTTTCCCTTTCAGATTCAGAGAGTTTACCGCCACCTTCTTTGTACTTCCAGTGGGCAGCGATTCCCATCTCTGCTATCTGGTGCATTTCGTGTGTTCTTATTTGAAACTCTATAAACTGTCCCCGGGGTCCTACTACTGTTGTGTGAAGTGATTGGTACATATTTGGCTTTGGAACCGCTATGTAATCTTTAATTCTGCCCGGTACAGGCATCCATAGGCTGTGAATAAGTCCCGCTATAACGTAACAGTTTGGTACGGTGTCTGTTATTATTCTTATTCCTGCGACATCATAAACTTCTTCAAAGGGGATACCTTTTTTTACCATTTTGTTATAGATACCGTATATGTGTTTAAATCGCCACTGTATTTCACCTTCTATCCCGTTCTCTTCAAGTTTTTTCCTGACGGTTTCTATAATTTCTGAAAGGTATGTGCTTATTACTCTCTTTTTTTCTTTTACCTTTTCCTGAAGCTCTCTGTATATTTCTGGCTCAAGGTATTTTAGAGACAGGTCTTCAAGTTCATTTTTGATTCTGTAGAGGCCGAGTCGGTTGGCAAGTGGTGCGTATATTGTTAACGTTTCTCTTGCAGTTCTTCTCTGTCCGTTTGGACTTCTGCTGTCAAGTGTTCTCATATTGTGAAGGCGGTCTGCTAATTTCACTATAAGGACCCTTATGTCTTCAGAAAGAGAGATTAAAAGTTTTCTAAAACTTTCCGCGTTTCTCTCTTCTTTACTTGAAAACTTATACTGTTCAAGTTTTGTAACACCGGCAACGATAAAAGCTACCTCTTTTCCAAACTCTCTTTCTATCTCTTCTATTGTTGTATCCGTGTCTTCTACAACATCGTGGAGTAGGCCGGCGGCTATCGTGTGAACATCCATTTTCATTTCGGCTAATATGTATGCTACTTCTGCTGGATGGGAAAAGTAAGGTTCACCAGATTTTCTGAACTGTCCTTCATGTTTTTCTTTTGAGTATTTGTAAGCTTTCTCTATGAGTTTACTGTCAAAACTATCCCTATAGGTTTTAACTTTTTCTATAATTTCTTTACAACTTCTCAATTTATCTCCCTGTTTTACAGTGGCTTAAATTTTAAAAGTAGTGCATTAAATCAGTTTTGTAAAGGGAAGCTTATGGAGAGAAGACCTATAGGTATTTTTGATTCTGGCGTTGGTGGCCTTACTGTTCTTAAGGCAATAAGAGACAGATATCCGGAAGAAGATTTTATCTATTTTGGTGATACAGCCCGAGTACCTTACGGGACTAAGTCTGAGAGAACCATAATAAGGTATAGTCTTGAGAATGCAAAACTTTTGAGAAAATTTAATGTGAAACTTATTGTTGTTGCCTGCAACACGTCTTCATCTTACGCCCTTGATATACTGAAAAGAGAGATGGATATTCCTGTTATAGGTGTTGTTAAACCTGGAGCTGCAGCTGCTGTTAAGGCAACAAGGACGGGAAACATCGGAGTTATAGGGACAGAGGCGACTATTAAGAGTGGTGCTTACAGAAGAGAGATACTTTCCATCAATCCTTTTCTAAAAATTTTTGAGAAACCCTGCCCGCTGTTTGTTCCTTTGATTGAAGAAGGCTGGCTTGATGATGAGATTACATACATGGTGGCAGAGAGGTACCTCTCGGAGTTAAGGAATAAAGATATTGATACGCTTGTTCTTGGCTGTACTCATTATCCTTTACTGAAAAATATTATTGGAAAAGTGTGTAATAATATAAAATTGGTAGATTCTGCTGAGGAAACGGCACTTGAAACTGGAAAACTTCTCAATAAAAGAGAAGGCGATGAAAAGGGAGAGGTTAGAATTCTTGTAAGTGACATGAGTCAACGTTTTAGGAAGATTGCTGAAATGATAATGGGAGAGTCTTTTTCCATAGAGGAGGTTTCTGTTGATGTTTGTTAGACCAGATGGAAGGGATTATGATGAACTTAGGCCTGTAAAAATAACGCTTGATTACGTTAGATATCCGGAGGGTTCGTGTCTGATAGAAGTTGGAGATACAAAGGTTATCTGTTCGGCCTCTGTAGAGGAGAAGGTTCCGCCTTTTTTAAAGGATTCTGGAAAGGGATGGATAACTGCTGAGTATTCTATGCTCCCGAGGGCGACAGCAACGAGGAATGTTAGAGAGGCGGCTAAAGGGAAACTTTCTGGAAGGACACAGGAGATTCAGCGCTTGATAGGAAGGGCTTTGAGAAGTGCTGTTAATCTTGAAAAGTTAGGTGAGAGGACTGTATGGATAGACTGTGATGTTATTCAGGCTGATGGCGGTACGAGAACAGCCTCAATTACAGGTGCTTTCGTTGCTCTCTATCTTGCTTTAAAGAAACTTGAACTGACAGATGCAATCTCTTCGTTTGTTGCAGCTACCAGCGTTGGGATTGTTGAGTCTATTCCCTGCCTTGACCTTAACTATCAGGAAGATTCTTCCGCAGAAGTTGATATGAATGTTGTTATAAATGAAAAGGGTGAGTTTATAGAGATTCAGGGAACGGGAGAGGAACGTCCCTTTAACAGGGAAGAACTTGATAAGCTTTTAGAGCTTGCCGAGAAGGGTATTAAGGGACTTATAGAGATTCAAAAGAGCGTTCTTGGGGTTTAGTGATGGAGATTGTAATTGCGAGTAAGAACAGGCATAAAATTGAGGAAATAAGTGAAAGGCTAAAAACTCTTGGAATAGAGTCGTTGTCACTTCTTGATTTTGAAGTTACTGAAGCACCTGAAACGGGTAGTACCTTTCTTGAAAATGTCTATCAAAAATCCTCTTTCTACGCTGAGAGGTTAAAT
>NZ_JALVIW010000095.1:0-21295 GCF_027028515.1 Desulfurobacterium sp.
CTAAAAAGAAACCTGCAGAAAATACTAAAAGTCCCCTGATTTTAAACTTCTTCTGGTGAAAGACAAAAGTGTAGAGCAAAACAGCAGCAGCAGTTATAAGAATGCCTATAAACATGGATTGAGTAGCAGCGAAACCGTAGTTTCGGAAAATAAGCGTAGATACCAAAAGCAGAAAGATAAAAAAAACACCTATGAGCCTCTGTATGTTCATCTCTTTTTAACCTCTTTCAAAATCTTCCTTATTTTCTTTTTTACTTCTTTTATGTCTTTTCCCAAGGAAAGAGCTATCTCTTCCGAAAGCTTTTCAAAGGCTTCTTCAAACATACGCTTTTCCGAGTAAGAAAGTTCTTTCTCCTTCGTTCTATAAGATAGATTTCTTACAACAACCGCAAGCTCTTTTACGTCACCTGTCTTTATTCTATCAACGTTTAGCCTGTGCCTTACAGTCCACTTGCTACTTATATTTTCAGGAACTTCCGACAGAAACTGAAAGATTTCATCTATTTCCTTTTCGTCAAGTACAGGACGGATGCCCGAACTTTCAATAATATTTTCAGGAACAAGCACAGACATGTTTTTACCTAAAAGTTTAATGCGGAAGAAGAGAATCTCCCTTTCCCCCACGGTTCTTTTTTCCTCTCCTTCCACAATTCCTACACCGTGAGGCGGATAGGCAACCTTATCTCCTATTTTAATCAATGGTCTCTCCTAATGAGGTTTCTTTATCGGAACATTTTCCTTTTTAGGCTCTCCGTATGGAACCGGAATGTATTGAACGGAACTTGTTGCAGTAGGTTGATAGTAAAGTTCCATAAGGTCATAAACCTCATCCGGAACATCAGTCTTAACGTTTATTCCTATATCTTTTAAAACATCAACCGTTAGAGGATAGTCGTGGGTCCAGTAACCGCAGGTTAAAAGCTCGGCAATTTCTTCTGCCTGTTTTTCCTTTTTTCCCTTAGCTATTAAAATTCTTCTTATTGTGTTTTTCATTTGATTTAAAGCTTTCTCTGCAACATCTGCAAGAATTAAAGTTTCATCCTTTAAGTTCACATTTTTCATTTTATAAGCTTTTATAACTGAAGGAGCTGGAAACTGCCCCAACTGCGGATCAAGAGGACCGAGAACGGCGTTGGGATCCATTATAACTTCATCGGCAGCAAGGGCTATCAGTGTCCCTCCAGACATAGCGTAGTGGGGAACTATTACCCTTACAGGGCTTTTATGTTTAATAAGGGCTGAAGCGATCTGTGTTGCTGCAAGGGCAAGTCCTCCTGGCGTATGAAGTATTAAATCTATCGGCATATCATCGGGAGTCATCCTTATAGCTCTTAAAATTCTTTCAGAATCTTCTATCGTAATGTAGCGCATAATAGGAAAGCCCATAAAAGCCAATCTTTCCTGTCTGTGTATCATCGTTATTACGCGGGACTTTCGTTTCTCTTCTATTTTTCTTATAAGCCTCAACCTTGCCCATTCAATATTTTTTTGTTGAATAAGTGGCCAGAGAGAAAAAATGATTATTAACATCCAGAAAATATCAAAAAATGAACCTCCCTGCATCCTGCCTCCCTTTTAAAAATCCTTATAAACTATTTTACCATTTCTGATTGTAAGCTTTACCTTTCCCTTTAAAGGCCTGTTAAGAAAGGGGGTATTTCTACTCTTGGACTTAATCATCTCCTGCGTAAGGATGTACTCTTCGTCAGGATCAAATACGGTTATATTTGCACGGCTCCCCGGTTTAAGTGTTCCTATATCTTTCCTGTTAATAATTTCTGCCGGGTTTTTAGATAATTTTTCTACCATCTGTGAAAGTGTTAGATAACCTTTTCTCACAAGGTCAAGAGAGAGCGGAAGAAGAGTCGGAAAACCAATTATTCCAAACGGTGCATAGTTAAACTCAACCATCTTCTCATCAACAGAATGGGGAGCGTGATCGGTAGCTATTATGTCTGCAACTCCCGTTTTTAAAGCTTCTCTACAAGCTCTAACATCCTCTTCAGTCCTAAGTGGTGGTGCCATTTTAGCATTTGTATCAAATGTTCTGACCGCTTCCTCTGTTAGTGTAAAGTGGTGAGGTGTTATCTCACACGTAACGTTAACACCCTCCTTCTTTGCCTCCTCTATTATTTTTAAAGCTCCTTTAGTTGAAACATGACAGATATGAATCTTTGCTCCTGTAAGCTTCGCAACCATTATATCTCTGATAGTTCCAATCTCCTCTGCTTCGGGCGGAATACCCGGAATACCAAGGTAGGTAGAAAACCGGCCTTCGTTCATGTGCCCGCCCGCTGAAAGAGTTTTGTCCTCACTGTGACAGAAAATTGGTATTCCAAAACTTTTTGCGTAATCGAAGGCGTTCCTTAACAGTTTTGAATCTCTTGGCGTTTCTCCGTCATCTGAAACTGCAACAATTCCCGCTTCAACCATCTGACCTATTTCTGCTATCTCTTCACCTTTAAGTCCTTTAGTCAAAGCACCTACAGGGAAAACATCACACAGGTTTACCCTCTTTGCCTTTTCTATAATGTATCTTGTAACAGAAGGGTTATCGTTAACAGGACCAGTGTTGGCCATACAGCAAACAGAGGTAATACCTCCAGCAACTGCACAAAGACTTCCAGATTCAATATCTTCTTTCCATTCGTAGCCGGGATCTCTCAGGTGAGTGTGTATGTCAACAATTCCAGGCATCAAAACAAGTCCGGAAACGTCAATAATATCTTTCGCTGAAGAAGCTTCTATGTTCTTTTCAATCTTAACAATTCTGCCATTATCAATTAAAACGTCTACCTGTTTTTCTATCCCCTGAGAAGGGTCAACAACAAGAGCACCTTTTAGAAGACAGCTATCCATCTACATTTCCTCACTTAACACTGTGGCATCTTGTACACTGAGTTTTATCCTTGGCACTGAAAGCCTTCTGTCCGTTGTGGCACGTTCCGCAGTATTTTCCTGCCCATATATCTTTCATTGTAATTTTGTCGTAACCGAACTTTTTCTTAAATACTCCTGGATGGCAGGCAGAACAGTGTTCTTTTTTCACCTTGCAATGATAGACGTGGCTGAAAACAACGTCACCAGGTGCACCTTTATCTTTTGCCTTAAAAACCAAATCCTTGTTTAAAACGCCACTTTGCCCGCATCCAACAACAAATACGAAAGGTAAAATCAAAAGTGCTTTACGCATCTATCTCCTCCAGAAGTTTTTTTTCTCTGCTACAAAGTATCGTAAGAATTGCCATTCTCACGGCAAGCCCGTTCTCAACCTGATTAAATATAAAGCTTCTGTCAGAGGTTATCACATCATTATTAATTTCAACACCTCTGTTAACAGGCCCTGGATGCATTATAAGAACATCTTTTTTCATCATACCAAGCCGTTTCCTGTTAAGACCAAAGAAACGGCTGTACTCCCTTAAAGATGGAAAGACTTTTTTTGCATTAAGCCTTTCAAGTTGAATCCGCAGCAGTATCAGTACGTCTGCCACCTCAGCCACTTCTTCAAAAGTTTTCAAAACCGTAACGCCTAAAGCTTCCGGATACCTTGGCATCATCGTGGAAGGGCCGAATATAAAAAGGTTAGCACCTAACTTTTTAAAAAGAATTATGTCCGACCTTGCCACACGGCTATGAACAATATCTCCAGCTATAACAACGTTTAGACCTTTTAAACTCCCTTTGACGTCAATAATTGTCATAGCGTCAAGGAGTGCCTGAGAAGGGTGCTCGTGACATCCGTCTCCTGCATTCACTATTGAAGCTTTTATGTGTTGTTTTATCGTTTCTCCAGCACCTTCACAGGGATGCCTTAAAACAATTATATCCGGATGCATCATATCAAGGTTTTTCACCGTATCTATGAGGGTTTCTCCTTTCTTTACACTGCTGGTTGAAGCCGATATGTTTATCACGTCAGCAGAGAGAAACTTTCCAGCCTTCTCAAAAGATGTTCTTGTCCTCGTACTCGCTTCAAAAAAGAGATTAACGACACATTGTCCCCTTAAAGCTGAGAACTTTTTCTTTCCTTTTCTAAGTGTCTCCCTAATCTTGAAAGCAAGGGACATTAGATTATCAATATCTTCTTTTTCAAGCTCTTCACAGCTCAAAAGATGTTCCATTGAAAACCTCTTTAACCTTTAACGTTTTCTTCCTCTTTTGTAGAAACTTTTATACGGCTTCCCGCCCTCACCCTTGCAGCAAGGCTGTGAGCTTCAAGTCCTTCAACGTCTGCAAGGAGCGCAGTGGCCGAAGAAACTCTTTCAAAACCATCTCTGCTAACGTAAAGGACTGAACTTCTCTTTACAAAGTCATAAACTCCAAGAGGAGAGAAGAACTTAGCGCTTCCACCCGTTGGTAGAACATGATTTGGCCCAAGAACGTAATCTCCTAAAGATTCACAGGTGTAGTATCCAAGGAATATAGCACCTGCATTTTTAATAAAGTCAAGCAGGGCAAAAGGCTCTGCCGTTGCAACTTCAAGGTGTTCTGGTGCAACAATGTTTGCCACTTCACATGAATGGTAAACGTTTTCCGTGAGAAATACTGTTCCAAAATTCTCTATCGATTTTTGAGCTATTTCTTTTCTCTTAAGTGTCTTTAATTTTCTGTTTACCTCTTCAATTACAGCCTGAGCAATTCTGTCATCGTGAGTTACCAAAAAGGCACCGGCAAGTTCATCGTGTTCTGCCTGAGAGAGAAGGTCTATAGCCACCCACTCAGGATTTGCCGTTTCATCGGCTATAACCAATATTTCACTCGGACCCGCAACCATGTCAATATCAACCTGACCAAAGAGAAACTTCTTGGCAAGGGCAACATAGATGTTACCGGGACCGACTATTTTATCAACCTTCGGTATTGAAGCAGTTCCAAAAGCTATTGCCGCAACACCGTGGGCACCACCCACACGGTATATCTCATCAACACCAGATAGTTTCGCTGCTACAAGAGAGTAAGGATTTACCTCTAAACTCCCTATCGCAGGCGTTACCATTACAACTTTCTCAACACCTGCAACCTTTGCAGGAACTGCGTTCATAATAACGGAAGACGGATAAGAAGCCTTACCACCAGGAACGTATATCCCCGCACTTTCAAGGGGAATCACTTTCTGTCCCAATACCATTCCCGGTTCTGTAACAAAGTATGAATTCTCTTTCTGATGTTCGTGAAACTTTCTAACTCTATCAACGGCAAGCTTAATTGCATCTATAATTTCAGGTTTTACTTTTTCAAAAGCCTCTTCTATCTCTTCCTCTGAAACCTTAACATTTTCTGGTGTCAGTTCCACTCTATCAAACTTTTTTGCGTAGCCAAAAACGGCTGTATCGCCGTACTTTCTAACATTTTCAATTATTTCAAGAACAGATGTGGCATACTTGCTCTCAAGACCCTGACCGCGGGTCTTTATCCTGCTAAGTTCTGCATCCTCCTGCCAGTTCTCTTTACGTAAATCTACTATTCTCATTTCTCCTCCGCTGTTAGCTTGTAACCAAGACGTGGAAGTGTCTTCAAATACTTACCGTAACTTCCAAGTTTCTTCCTTAATCTGCTTATATAAACATCAAGCGTCCTCGTATTTTCACTATGTTCCTTTCCCCAAATCTTTTCTAAAAGCTCTTCCCTTGAAAAGACTTTATTGGGATTGGAAAGAAAGAGTTCCATAAGCTGGTACTCCGTTTTAGTTAACTGAACAGGCTGACCGTCAACCATTATCTCTTTTGAAACTCTGTCAAGCGTTATCCCTTTAAATGAGAGTTTTTCATTTTCAGATATTTTAAGTCGCCTATTTATGGCTCCTATTCTGGCTATTAACTCTTTTATGCTGAAAGGCTTTGTAACATAGTCATCAGCACCGTAATTAAAACTTTCAACTTTCGTATCTTCATCGCAAAGGGCAGTCAACATTATTATTGGAACATCTTTTGTTCTCTCATTTTCTCTCAAAAGTTTACATATCTCTTTACCATCCATACCTGGAAGCATTATATCTAAAATGATAAGGTCGTAATTACCAGAAAGTCCTTTATCTAACGCTTCTTTACCATCAAGCACCCAATCAACTTCAAAATTTTCTTTTTCAAGATTGTATTTGACTATTTCTCCAAGGTCTTCGTCATCTTCGACAAACAGTATCCTCATGTGAGCCTCTTAAGTACAGAGTTTCAGACGGTTAACCAATTATACCACAGATGAACAGCCATTCACCAAAGAAAAGAGCATCAGAGAGAAAATGAATGAGGAAGCAAACCACCAAGGGTAAATTTTTCTATCCTTTCATCAGAAGCAACGACAACCAAAAAGTCCCTATTGCAAAATTCTGAAAGAACCTGCCTGCATGCACCACACGGATAGGGCATTCCGTCAGGTGAATAGATTAAAATCTTCAAAAAATCCCTTACCCCTTCAGAAACAGCTTTAAACAGTGCAACCCTCTCGGCGCACATCGTAAGTCCGTAGGACGCATTTTCTACATTTACACCTGTATAGACCTTACCTTCCTTTGTTTCTATCGCTGCTACAACACGAAAGTTTGAATACGGCGCGTAGCAGTTTTTTATATTTTCTTTAGCCACTCCAAGCAGTTCTTCAACTTTCATTTAACCTTAACCTCTCTGGAAGTCTCTCCCTTCTAACAATGTCTTCAAGAGTTTCTGCTTCCCTTATCAAATCAATTTCACCATTTTGACCTATGAGAACAACATTCGGTCTATAGCGGATAAACTGCATCCACTGCGTTACATTGTAGGCTCCGACAGGTGAAAGTATCAGATTTGTCCCTCTCGGAAGGGGCGGTAGATATGCAAGGTCATCAACAACATCAATGTTCATACAGAGAGGACCGTAAAGGACGCAAGGCTCTGAAGGTCCCTGAACTTCTCTATCAACTTCAATGTTAAAGTGGTACCAAAATGCGGTAAAGAGAATGTTGACGCCTGCATCAAGGATGTAACCTTTTCTACCGTCAGGAAGCCTTTTGGTAGCGTGAACCTGTGTTATCAGATAGCCAGCCTCGTCAACAATTGCTCTGCCACTTTCTATTATCAGCTTTGAAAAATCTCCCGGTCTCAAAGAAGAAAGAAGGGCGTTGCATACTCTATCGGCAATCTCGTCAATCGACGGAACTGCAACTTCCGGCGGTAAATAGACACCTTTAAGTCTGTTCCTTGATGGAAAACCGCCACCAATATCAATGTACTCAATCTTAAATCCAAATTCATCTTCAACTTTATAAGCAAAATCAACCATCTTTCTAACTTCTGTTTCATAGGCTTTTGGTTCAAGTATGAATGTTCCTATGTGACAGTGAAGACCGGCCAATTCAAGCTTTCCGCCAAAGGCAATACGCTTAACGGCATCAAAAGCCTGACCTGACTCTAAATTAAACCCAAACCTGCTCCACTGAGGATGGATACCCGTATCCATATTCAGCCTTATTGCAACTTTTGGCTTCACACCAAGCTCTGCTGCAACTTCCTCAAGGTCTGCAATCTCTTCAAAAGTGTCTATGTTTATCCTTGCTCCCTCAGATACAGCGACTTTAAGAGCCTCAATAGGTTTATAAGGACCATTGAAAACTATTTCGCTACCTTTGACTCCAAGTCTTCTTGCCTTGCTGTATTCAAATTCTGAAACAACTTCTGCCGTTTCACCTTCACCGTGCAGAACAGCACAAATTGCGTCAAGATAGTTTGTCTTGTAGGACCATGAAAATTCAACGTTAGGATAACGTGTGGTGAAAGCTCTTTTTATCTCTCTAAACTTTGAACGGAGGGTTTTTTCTGAGAAAACAAACAGCGGCGTGCCAAACTTTTCTACAAGATCCGCTATTTTTACACCGTCAATCTCTTTTCTTACTTTTCGGGAAAGCGGTGAGGCAAAACTTCCAAATTTATTCATCATACCAGTGTGAAGTTTAAATATCGCCGGTTTCTCGTAAGTCTTTTTCATCTTTCACCTCTCGTGACTATTTTCTGGAACGTATCCATATCGGTTACAAAATCGTCTGTAAACCTTATATAAAGCTTTCCAGCTTCGTAATCGGATTTCCTCTCAGGTTCTCTGCCAAGGGCAGCATCAAGAAGCCTTGCAGGAAGATTAATTCCAACACCAACAGAAAAATAGACCCAGGCTGGAAAACGAGGATTTATCTCTATAAGATAAATATCATCACCTGAGACGATACACTCAAGTTCAAAGGCACCTCGCCACCTGTACTTTTCAACAAAATTCTCTGCCGCTTTAAGCATTTTTTCATGTTTAACGGTAACACCTGTCCATATTTTCCCGAGTGAGGTTATCCAGAGTTTCTTTATTCCTACCATCCCGAAATGACCACCTTCACCATCACCAACACCCACAACATTCATCTCTTCACCGGAAATAACCTTTTGAACGATTATCGGATATCCCCACTCGGAGGCTATTTTGTTGAAATAGGAAGTGGCTTCCTGATAGTTAAAGGCTTTGTAAGCTTTGTAGAAAATCCCCTTTATCATAACGGGAAAACCAATTTCGTTAATGGCTGCGGTTAAATCCTCGTAGGAAACGACTATAAAACTCTCTGGCACTTTTAAACCAATATCTTTTGCTAACTCCGATACCCTATCTTTTGAACGAAGTTTAAACTGTTCTTTCGTAGGAAGGAAAGTCGATATTCCATAGCTCTTAAGCTTTTCACTGTTTGCGATAAACAGGGGAAGTTCTGCATCAAGCGTGGGTATGACTGCATCAAGCCCAGCAGTTTCTTTTATGTAGAGAAGTCTGTTGATAAACGGTTCCTCACCTTCCGAAGGATACGGCATTATGTAAACCCTGTTAATCAACCAATCCATGTAAACGCCCGGTTCCATCGCATCGTATGCCAATCCAACTATCGCTGTTTCTTTATATTTCTCTTTAATGCCTTTTATAACCCCAATACCCGGACCTGGATTGTCAACAGCGTTTACTCCGGAGACGGCAACTTTACACATTTTCTTCTCCCTCTCGACCTGCAAGTCCTAAAAGTCTCAATTGCTCAATAAAATCAGTAACATCTCTCGTCGCCTCTTCCCTGTCAACTTCAAATTCCTCAGTCAGAGCCTCAACAATATCCTCAACATCTTTACCCTCTTTAAGCAAGTTGAGAATAAACAATCCCGTTTTATTAACTGTGAAACTGTTCCCCGTTTCTGGGTCAAAGATGAAACCCTCCTCGCTTATAGCCAGTCTATTCAGTTTATTCATAACTCCTCCGCAATTACTGAGATATCATCGCAACTATATCTCTCGGTAAAACACCGTTTTTAGCCGCTATAGATCTTAACGTCTCATCAGGTAATGCCACTATTCCTTTTTTCTGCAGCTTTTCTATACACTCATCCACAGTGAGTCCATTCATTAAACAGGCTTCTTTAAGCGTCATCCTGCCAAAACCTACTCTCATTCCCGTTGTATATGTCCTTCTAACTGCCCTCTTTATAAGATTATAAACCATTGCAGGTGTAAGATGGTTATTTTCCGCTATCTCTTTTAAAGTTTCGTCTGGCGAAGCTGAAATTCCGTTTTGATGAAGTACAGAAAGAACCGTCTGAAGCGGAATGTCATCTTTCAGGCATAGCTCTTTCAAAGTCATAAGTTCAGCATGGGGTAGAGGTGCCGCAGGAAGACGTCTTTCCCAACTTTTCTTTATCTCTTGCTCAATATTGATAATGGTTGAAAATGGTGGAAGTCCGGCAATTGTAGCAGCGGTGCAGATAACGACCACCACGGCAGAAACGAGACTTTCCATTTTAACCAGGTAGTTTTTAAGAGGTTTCCAGTTTAAAATTGTATGCCATACGGCAAGAATAACCATGCCGATTCCAGATATAACATGAACTGCTTCCCACTGATCTTTTGAAAGTCCTAAAAGTCTCCATCCGCTCCAGTAAGCAACCCTCCCGTAGGGCATTATGTAAAGAACGACGCTACTTATTATCAGAACCATCAAAGTGTAAAAAAGAAAGAGACTTACAAAAACACGTGAATTGCAAGATTTAGCGGACTTCTTTTCCATTTAGCCCTCCGCTAAAATTTTAAAGGAAGGCGGACTTTCTGTCCGCCAGAAAATTATCGGTTCTGCAATTTAAATTTTCTGTTAAGCCTGTTACAATTCCTTATCTTATATGTTACTCCTCTTTTTGGATTTTTGATAGTGCAGGCCATTAGACCTTTTATGTTTCTAAACCTCCAGAACGGTGGCACGTAGCCGGTAACCTCTATCGTATCACCGGGAACAATATCAAGTGAGGGGTAAAGCCATATAGGTGCAACCGCTATCTCTTCCCTTCCATTCGGTGTTTTTACTTCAACTACCCACCATATAACCTTTTTGTTACCATAACCTGGACGCTGGTAAACTTTCGTAACCTTTCCACTTACGGTTATTGTTTGATAAGCAGCAACACTTCTCCCGTTATCTCCATAAACAACGCCTGCCTCGTGCTTTGAACCGACAATAGCTCTGTATTCAGCAGGCGTTATAAATTTAGGTTTATATTCTATACCATACCTTCTCAGTATGGCCGTAAAAGCCCTCATGTGATTTCTCGAACCTTTCATAAGATTTTCATAAACAGTCGCAATGTCCCTGTTATCAGTCCTTTTTAGAGCATCCTGAAGGTCTTTTATATCAAGGTCTTCTATAGTTGCACCAACTTCAAGGGCATCTATAAGGGACTTACTACCCTGTTTCACAAGTTTTGTATAAAGTCTCTGAAGTTTCTTATTCTCAAATTTCCCAAGTTTATCTCCCGTCCTTGCAACAGGATCCTTAAGGTTGTACCTATCAATCAAAAACTTAAGCATGTCCATGTGCCTCTGCTCTGAACGGGCAATGTTTCTGAAAACCGGCATCTGCCACATTTCATAAAGAGCTGTGTAAACGTCCCTTGCTAATTTTTCCTCCTCTCTCATATGAAGAAGGTCTTTAATCTCCTGCTTACTGAGAGGCTGTTTTGGAAGTGATGCCACGTAGGCAGGGCCTATCCCCGGTAAAACAGTCGCATTTGTTGCAGCGCTAACTGTTGCACATGAAAATAGATTTCCCGCAAGAACCACTCCAGATAGTAGAACCGTTATTAACTTTCTCATAGCTTCCTCCTTTAGATTGATTTCTAACTCTGCTGCTTATACGAGCAAGTACCGTGCCAAAATTTCCTTAACGGCTGCATCTCCTTGTTTCCAGTTCTATCAAAGATTTTGTAGAATTTTCCCGGCTTTGCAGTCGGAAATTTTTCCGAAATAGGGGGTAATTTTTCCGTGGAATTTGAACTTTTCGAAACGGTAAGGGTTGAAAACAGAAAGGCAATCTTCATTGACAGACACTACGAAAGAATACAAAGAAGTGCTATTATTCTAAAGATTCCGTTTAACTTGCCAAAAGAGGATTTCAAAACATTGATAGAAGACGCAGCCCCCGAATCTGGCAATTACCTTGTTAAATTCACACTGTCTTACAGTGGAAAAACCTCTATATCTTTTAGGGAATGTCAAATTCCTGGAGAAATTTCTCTCATGTTTTCCGACAGGATAAAAAGAAAAAACGATTTCCTCTCAAGGCACAAAACGTCGTCCATATACGAGTCAATTATCGCCGTTCAAGCTGCCAGAGAAAAAGGATTCACAGAGGTAATACTTTCAGACACTAAAGGCTTTATCTCCGAAACTGCCTTCGCCAACATCTTTTTTGTAAAAAATGGTGTCTTTTTCACACCTTCACTTGAAACGGGATGCCTTCCGGGAACAAGAAGAGCTATAGTTTTAGAAATTTTAAAAGAAATGAACGTTCCCGTTTTCGAAGGATTCTTCACAAAAGAGAAGATTCTAAAAGCTGACGAAGTGTTAATAACAAGCACAAGGTATGATGTTGTTTCCGTTCACAGAATAGAAGACAAAAATTTCAACCTTGCAGGAAAAACCTGGGGAGAAAGACTAAAAAAGGTGATGGATTTGATCAAATTTAAATAATGGGGAAGGAAAAACCCTCCCCAAAAAGTTATCAGGCTGCCTTTTTAACTTCCTGATTTTCCATTTTTTGAAAGAGCTTAAACTCTTTTATAACTTCAATAGCCCTCTTAAGCTGATTGTCTATTCTTTTCTCTTTCTCTTTCCTCAGCTCCTCTGTTTTTTCAGGATGCTCTTCCATCTCCTTAGCTTCTTTCTTGAGGAAATCGATATCTTCCTGAGAAAGTTTAACCTCTATATCGGGTGTTATGCCTTTACCGTCAATACATTTATGGTTAGGCATGTAATATCTCGCAGTCGTTATCTTAACACCATATCCCATTTCAAGAGGGAAAAGTGTCTGAACAGAACCTTTTCCGAAAGTCTTTTCACCAACAACTATCGCCCTATCGTTATACCTTAAAGCGCCTGTAAGAATCTCTGCAGCACTTGCCGTTCCACCGTTAACAAGCATCACAACAGGAATGTCTTCAGGAACTATCGGTGGATTTTCTGAGTAGAATTTCTGATTGCTGTCCGGGATTCTACCTTTTGTATAAACAATTAAATCCCCTTCAGGAAGGAAGTAATCACTTATTTCAACTGCCGAATCAAGCAATCCACCTGGATTGTTCCTCACGTCAACAATTATACCTTCAAGATGCTTATCCTTCAAAAGACTTTTAAGTGCTTTCCTGAACTCATCAGGTGAATTTGCCTGAAACATTGTAAACCTAATATATCCAATATCTCCCTTGAGCTTTTTGTATTTGACACTTTTTATTTTGATTATAGCCCTTGTAATGGTAAAAGTTTTTGGCTTATCCCAGCCTTTTCTCATCACCTTTATTGTAACTTTCGTTCCCGGCTTACCTCTCATCATCTTTACAGCATCCATGAGGCTCATCTCCGGCGTAAACGGCTTACCGTCTATTTCAACTATGATATCGCCAGGTTTAAGGCCAGCCCTATAGGCCGGTGTGTCCTCTATTGGGGTTATTATCAACAGCTTACCGTCTTTAGTCTTTGTTATTTGAATGCCCAAACCACCAAACTCTCCCCTCGTTTCAACTTCAAACTCTTTAAAATCTTCCGGCGTAAAGAGAACGGAATGGGGGTCAAGCTTTGAAAGCATCCCCTGAATCGCACCTTCAAAAAGCTTTTTAGGACTTACAGGGTCAACGTACTTTTCTTTAACAAGGTGGTAAACTTCTGTAAAGAGAGAGATGTAAGAAAGCTCTCCACCATTATCATTTTTTGAGGCAAAACCTGAAGTTACAATGGCAAATGAAAAAAGCACAAAAGCTAAAACGAACAGTCCCTTTTTCACAGATTTTTTCATCTTTTCTTCCTCTCAAGAACCTTTCTAATTTTCTCAATTATACCGCTTGCATCCAAATTATAATATTTTACAAGTTCCCAGGCTTTTCCAGAACGGCCAAAAATGTCAGGTGTCCCAACTCTCTCCATAGGAACCGGTACCGTCTCCACAAGGGCTTCAGCAACTGCAGACCCAAGACCACCAATGATTGAATGTTCTTCGGCAGTAACTACCGCACCTGTTTTTGCAGCCGATTCAGCAAGAAGTTCTCTATCTATAGGTTTAACTGTTGGCATGTGGATAACTTCAACAGATATACCTTCCTTCTCAAGAACCTCAGCCGCTTCAAGTGCAAATGATGTTTCTAAACCGTTTGCAACGACGGTTACATCTTCACCACTTCTTAACACATATCCTTTTCCTATTTCAAACTTGTAGTTTCCGTCAAAAATTCTTGGAAACTTCTCTCTTGTCAACCTGACATAAAAAGGACCAGCCGTGTATGCAACCTTTTCTATTACCTGCTTTGTCTCTATATCATCGGCAGGAACTATCACCCTCATATTTGGAATATTTCTCATATTTGCCACATCTTCCAAAGCCTGATGAGTTGCACCATCCTCTCCAACGGTTATTCCACCGTGAGTACACACAATCTTAACATTAAGCTCAGGATAACAGACCATCTGTCGTACCGCTTCCCATGCCCTTCCGGTAGCAAATATAGCAAATGTGCTAACAAAAACGATTTTCCCTGTCGTTGCAAGTCCAGCTGCTGTATTTATCATATTAATCTCAGCAATACCCATGTTGAAAAACCTCTCCGGAAAAACCTTTCCAAACTTTCCCGATTTAGTCGAACCGGAAAGGTCAGCATCAAGAACAACAATCCTGTCGTCCTTCTTGCCAAGTTCTACCAAGGTATCACCGTATGCATCCCTAAGACTTACTTTCTGCATTTTTCCTCCTCAAATATAAAGCAAGCTTTTTCTTTTAAACAAGCTCTCCCAACTCTTTAAGAGCCTCTTTCAACTGCTCTGGTGAAAGTGCCTTTCCATGCCATTCAGCACGGTTCTCCATGAAAGAGACACCTTTTCCTTTCACAGTCTTTGCAACAATCATCGTAGGCTTGTACTTTATGCTGTCAGCTTCATCAAGAGCCGCTCTTATCTCATCAAAATCGTGTCCGTTTATCTCCATAACATGCCAGCCAAAAGCCTTCCACTTTTCCATTGCCGGATATATAGACATAACCTCATCAACAGGACCATCTATCTGAAGGTTGTTGTTATCAAGAATCACACATAAGTTATCAAGGTTGTAGTGAAATGCTGCCATTGACGCTTCCCAGACGCTTCCCTCCTGAGCTTCACCATCACCAATAACACAATAAATTTTTGAATCAAGACCTGAAAGTTTTGAACCTAAGGCCATTCCAACAGCAGCACCTATTCCAAGACCAAGCGAACCGGTAGAAATCTCTATACCCGGTGTTTTCAACATATCCGGATGTCCCTGAAGGCTGCCATCAATCTTTCTAAACGTCATTAAATTTTCAACAGGAAAGTATCCACACCTTGCAAGAACAGAATAAAGAGCTGGACTGACATGACCTTTAGAAAGAACAAATCTGTCTCTCTCTTCCCAGTGGGGATTATCAGGATTGTGTCTCATCTTGTAGTAATAGAGTGTAACCAAGATATCTGTAACAGACATTGAACCGCCTGGATGACCTGAATTTGCATTTGTTGTCATTTTTAGAATATCCTTCCTGACCTCCCTTGCAATTACCCTTAATGTACTGTTATCTATATCCCTGTTCCTTTCCATAAAAAACTGAGGTTCAAACCTTATCATTCTTCCTCCTTAAAACCTTCTTCTGTTTCTATTTTCTCAAGCTCTTTTAACACCTGTTCTTTAGCAGTTCCACCTATGATGTTTCTACTTGAAGTGGAACCTTCTACACTCATTAAATTTAAAACATCTCCGTCAAATGCGTCCGAAAACTGTTTAAATTCTTCTATCGTCATTGATTCAAGCGTTTTTTTGTTATCAAGACAGTAAGCAACGATTTCACCAACAATCCTGTGAGCATCCCTAAATGGAACACCTTTCTTTGCAAGATAGTCCGCAACATCGGTAGCAAGGGAAAAACCTTTTGAGGCCTGAACCTTCATTCTATCTTTTTTGGGCTTCATTTCCTTTACGACCCTTGAGTTTACGGCAAGGGCAAGTTTAACTGTATCTATTGCATCAAATAGAGGCTCTTTATCCTCCTGCAAATCTCTATTGTAGGTCATCGGAAGCCCTTTAATGATGGTAAGAATAGCCACAAGATCACCGTAAACTCTACCTGTTTTTCCCCTTGTAAGCTCTGAAACATCAGGATTTTTCTTTTGAGGCATTATGGAACTTCCCGTACAGAAAGCATCCGGTAAATCTATAAATCCAAACTCTTCCGTTGACCAGAGAATCAACTCTTCTGAAAGTCTTGAAAGGTGGGCCATTACAAGAGCACAGTTAAAAATCGTTTCAGCAACAAAGTCTCTATCACTTACCGCATCCATGCTGTTTCTTGATACAGAATCAAACCCTAAAAGGGAAGCAGTAAACTCTCTGTCAAGGGGATAACTTGTTCCCGCTAAAGCCGCAGAACCAAGAGGCATAACATTTACTCTTTTTAATGTGTCTTTAAAACGCTCCTCATCCCGTTTAAACATCTGATAGTAAGCAAGCATGTGGTGAGCATACAGGACAGGTTGGGCTATCTGAAGGTGCGTATAACCGGGCATAATTACATCAATATATTTCTTTGCCTGAAGATAAAAGGCTTCCCTTAACTTTTTTAAAAGAGAAATAATCTCGTTTATTTCATGCCTTACGTAAAGTCTCACATCTGTGGCAACCTGGTCGTTTCTTGATCTTCCTGTATGCAGCTTACCACCAACAGGACCTATCTTTTCAATAAGCTTCTTTTCTATGTTCATATGAACGTCTTCAAGTTCCTGCTTCCATTCAAACTTTCCCTCTTCTATCTCTCTTAAAATTTCTTTAAGACCATCAACTATTTTTTTTGCTTCTTCTTCTTTGAGTATTCCCTGTTTTGCAAGCATCGTAACGTGAGCGATGCTACCTGCAATGTCAAATGGCGCAAGCCTTCTATCGTAAGATACCGATTCTGTGTACTTTTCTACAAGAGCGTCTGTAGACTCCTTAAATCTGCCACCCCACAACTTTTTTCCGCTTTCAGCCATTAAACCTCCTTGTTTATTCGGTTGGTTGTAATTATAATTCAAAAAAGCAAAAAGGAGGATAAAATGCTTGATGAACACGTAAAAGAGGCCCTGACTTTTGATGATGTTCTACTTGTTCCTAACTACTCAGAAGTTTTACCTACGCAGGTTGACGTTTCAACACAGTTAACAAAAAAAATCAGGTTGAACATTCCTATAATGAGTGCCGCCATGGATACCGTTACCGAAGCAGACCTTGCCATCGCAATCGCAAGACAGGGCGGTATAGGTATTATTCACAAAAACATGACAATAGAAGAACAGGCGGAAGAAGTAGATAGAGTAAAGAGGTCTGAAAGTGGAATGATCGTTAAGCCTGTCACCGTCTCTCCTGAACAGACAATAGCAGATGCTGAAGCCCTTATGAGAAAGTATAAAATATCAGGCCTTCCCGTTACAGATCAAAATGGAAAACTACTCGGTATCATCACAAACAGAGACATAAGGTTTGTCAAAAATTTCACCATAAAAATATCAGAAGTTATGACAAAGGAAGATTTAAAAACCGTTCCCGTTGGAACAACCCTTGAGCAGGCAAAAGAAATTCTTCACAAGTACAAAATTGAAAAGCTCCCTGTAGTTGATGAAAATGGATATCTCAAAGGTTTAATTACTATCAAAGACATTGAAAAGAAAGAAAAGTATCCTCTTGCCAGCAAGGACGAACTCGGAAGATTAATGGTTGGAGCAGCTGTTGGTGTTGGTCCTGACGCACTGGAAAGGGTAACAGCACTCGTTGAAGCCGGTGTTGACATTATCGTAATTGATACCGCCCACGGCCACTCTAAAAAGGTTCTCGAAACAGTAGAAAGTGTAAAAGCAGAATTTCCTGAACTTGACGTAATCGCTGGAAACGTTGCCACAGCAGAAGCAACAGAAGCACTCATTAAGGCAGGTGCCGACGCGGTAAAAGTGGGAATCGGCCCCGGTTCAATATGTACTACAAGAATTGTTGCAGGCGTTGGTGTCCCGCAACTTACGGCCATTGCCGAGTGTGTTAAAGTTGCCGATAAATACGGCATAAGCATCATTGCCGATGGTGGTATAAAATTCTCCGGTGACGTTGCAAAAGCCATAGGAGCCGGAGCAAGAGTTGTAATGATAGGAAGCCTCTTTGCCGGAACAAAAGAGAGCCCGGGCGAACTTATCCTCTATCAGGGAAGAAGTTACAAGGTTTATAGAGGCATGGGGTCTCTCGGTGCAATGAAAAAGGGAAGCAAAGACAGATACTTCCAGTCTGAAGTTGAAGAGAAAAAGCTTGTTCCAGAAGGTATTGAAGGTATGGTTCCATACAGAGGACCTCTTGCTGACACGATCCATCAGCTTGTCGGCGGACTAAAAGCGGGAATGGGATACTGCGGTGCCGCTAACATAGAAGAGATGAGAAAGAAAGCAAGATTTGTTAAGATAACAGCTTCCGGACTTAAAGAGTCCCACGTTCACGATGTAATCATCACAAAAGAAGCTCCAAACTATTGGATTGAAAGATAAAATTATGCCCCTCTCGGGGGCTTCTTCATTCACACACAGACTCTATTATTTCTACTATTTCATCAGCACTTTCAATATTTGCAACGTAAAACTTTAAATAGTGTCTTTCATCTATGTAAATAGCAAAAACGGTGACTAGTGTAATGACAAAAATTAAAAAGAGTAATAGCTCTCTTTATAAGCGTCATTTTAAATGCCACAAAACGAAAAGGAAAAGGCCGTTTTTGAATTCATGAAAGAGAAAGGCAAGCCAGTTCGTCCCGGTGACGTTGCAAAAGCGATTGGTATGGAAAGCAAAGAGGTTTCTAAAATCATCAAATCTTTGAGAGAAAAAGGGCTTGTTAACTCACCAAAAAGATGTTACTACGCACCTGTTGAAAGTTAATAGATACATTCAAAGGGATACACTCTGTTTAAAAGATAGATACAGCCGTTCCGCCGGTTTTTTATTAGGGCCGGCGGATCATTCAAATAAGGATCCCTGTAAGGAACGGCAAAAATTGAACTTTCAAGTTTTCTTTTCAACTTATCAGGCAAAACAGTTTCAGCACCTTTAACCGCCACTGTACTTTTACTTTTTCTACCGACGGCTATTCCTTCCCTAACACCAAAACCAGCCATCTGCAAAGCCTTTCTAACAGGTAAAGATGAAGAATATGTGGCAAGTATCCCCCCTTTTCTAACCATTTCAGAAATTTTCTTAAAGAAATCAAAACTCCAGAGTTCTGGATTGACTTTTGGAGAAAAGGGATCGTGAAAAACAACGTCAAAAAAATCTCTATAACTGTCAGAAATTCTTTTTACAACACCTCTTCCTTCACCGATAAAAACTCTAACACCAAGTTCTTTGTCACAATAGTTGAGAGTCAGGAAACCGTCTTCAAAAGAACGATTTCTCAAAAGTTCTTTCAACACCACTTTAAAACCTGACATATCTCCCCAGTCAAGCCGGAGAGAAGCCTTTATAACATCTATATCTTTTTCAAAACCGATAATCAGAAGGCGCCTTCCAGCCTCAGAAGCAACTTTAACGGCAGATACGGAATTAAAACCGAGGCCAAAGCAAACATCAAGAATTTTTAAATCTCTTTCTCTTAAGGTTTCCCTTACCCTACAGGGCTTTATAAACTTTTCCTCTGCTTCCCTGAAAGCACCTGCTGTTATAGAATGATAAGGCTCTCCATACTCTTCCGAAAAAAAAGTAGGAGAGCCGTCAGCGGTTATTATCTTTTTTATCATTTCACAGTAGCTGTTTTTCTGTGCTTCTTCGTTTTAGATTTGTGAATGGCAGTTTCAAAGACCTTCTCAACTCTATCAACAAAGAGAAGCTTAAGCTGTTTTTTCGCATCTTCCGGCAACTCTTCCATAACTTCCGCCCTGTTCTTGGCGGGAATGATAACGGTTTTTACACCGTACCTTAAAGCAGCAAGAATTTTCTCTTTTAAACCACCAACTGGAAGAACTTTACCACCAAGTGTTATCTCACCTGTCATTGCAACATCTTTTCTTACCTTTCTACCTGTTAAGGCTGAAAGCATTGCAGTAGCTATCGTTATACCGGCAGAAGGACCGTCTTTTGGAATGGCACCTGCAGGCACATGAACATGGATATCTATCTTCGAAAAATCCTTATCTATACCGTAGTCCTGTGCATGTGCCCTAATAAATCCAAGAGCAGCCTGTGCGGACTCTTTCATTACATCACCGAGACGTCCCGTCAGGATAAGCTTACCAGTTCCCGGCGTTACTATCGCCTCTACAAAAAGAACGTCTCCACCGGCGGCCGTCCAGGCAAGACCCGTAACAACTCCCACTTCATCCTCACCAAGTTCCATTTCAGGAATAAATTTCGGAGCGCCTAAAATCTCCTCCACACGTTTCTTTGTAATAACATACTTTTTCTCTTTTCCCTCACTTATCCAGAGGGCAACTTTTCTACAGACCGCTGCTATTTTCCTATCAAGGTTCCTCACACCAGCTTCTTTCGTGTAATGTCTTATTATGTGAATAACAGCATCGTCTCTAAATTGAATATCCTTTGTCGTCAAAGCGTGGTTTTTTATCTGCTTTGGAATTATGTACTTTTTGGCTATGTTAAGTTTTTCTTCTTCCGTGTACCCTGGAATATTTATAACCTCAAGTCTGTCGTAGAGAGGTTCCGGAATGGTATACGGTGTATTTGCAGTAGCTATAAAAAGTACCTCTGAAAGGTCAAAAGGCTGGTTTATATAGTTATCAACAAACTCTTTGTTCTGCTCAGGGTCAAGAACTTCAAGAAGTGCCGCCGCTGGATCACCCCTGAAATCAGAAGACATCTTATCTATTTCATCAAGAAGAATTACCGGATTTTTTGTTCCCGCTTTCCTCAATGCCTGAACAATCTTACCGGGCATAGCACCTACATAGGTTCTTCTGTGACCACGGATTTCCGCCTCATCTCTCACACCACCAAGAGATATCCTCACAAACTTCCTCCCCATAGCTCTTGCAATGGAACGGGCAAGAGATGTTTTACCAACACCCGGCGGTCCAACAAAACAAATGGTTGGCTGCTTTATAGAGTAAGACTTTTTCTTCCTCTTCTTCATAAGAGCTTTTACAGCAAGAAATTCAAGAATTCTATTCTTAACCTTCTCAAGGTCGTAGTGATCCTCATCAAGAATCTTCTTTGCCCTTTCAATATCAAGTTTATCTCTTGAACGTTTTGACCACGGAAGCTCAATCATCCATTCTATATAAGTTCTTAGAACGGCTGCTTCAGCAGATTCCGGATGCATTTTTTCAAGTCTTGAAAGCTCTTTTAAGACAGCTTCCTCAACCTCTTCAGGCATCTTTGCCTTTTTAATCTTTTTTCTGTACTCCTCTATCTCCTTACTTTTCTCTTCTTCTTCACCAAGCTCCTTCCTTATAGCTCTAAGCTGTTGCTTGAGGAAGTATTCCCTCTGCTCTTTTTCCATAGATTCCCGGGCTTTTGTCCTTATCAGTTCTTGAATCTCAAGGACTCTCATTTCGTGTTCAAGTTTCTTGCTTATCTTCTTGAGTCTCTCAACCGGATCAGTAGTAGAAAGAAGGTCTGCAGCCTCCTCGGTATTAAGCTCTATCTGTCCAGCAATGAGATCTGCAAGTCTGCCCGGGTCTTCAATACTCCTTAAAATTGCCACCATATCTGGTGGTATCTGCTTCCCAAGGGCGACAATCCTTTCTATCTGATCCTTTA
>NZ_JALVIW010000096.1:0-20836 GCF_027028515.1 Desulfurobacterium sp.
CTGCTGTCAACCTCTCCTTCAACAAGGCAGGATGAGAAAGAACTTGAGTTTTTGAAAGGCTTAATACTTTTCAGTAAAGGTAAGTACAGGGAAGCTTTCAGATACTTTTTTAAAACCTACAGAAAAAACGAAGCCTATCTTATAGAAAATCCTGAATACTACTACCTTGTTGCAGAGGATATTTACAGGAAGGGTGATTACCGTCTTGCAGAGCAGCTTTTTAAGAGAATAATAAGTCTTACAAGGGATAAGAGTGTTATAAGAAAAGCGATGTTGCGTCTTGGTGATACTGAATTAAAAGAGGGAGATAAGAAACTTGCAGTAGCTACATACTACAACCTTGTAACGACATATCCAGATTCTCCGGAAACCACAATTGCCAAGTTAAAGTTAATAGCTCTAATGGAGAAAGATCCAGCTTTAAAATACAGGCTACAGCAGACAGGTATAAAAGCGTTTAATCAACCTTTGAGATTTGTGCTTGAAACGTTGATTCATTCGAGAGATACTTATCTTGGTGCTTTTGCTCTGGCAAACTTCGGTGCCTACGTTTTGCAGACCAACAGCGATAACCTTTTTAAGCAGCTTGAATGGGAAATTTCTCTGGTTTTTCCTAAACAGCTTAAATATGAACAGAAAGAATTTATCGTTAGGGAGTGGAAACCTTATCTTTTAAAACTTGCTTCTAAAAGGTTGTGTGAACTTTATAAAACAAATCCGGACTTTTTTAAGGTAATTTTTGATAAGGAAACACTTATAAAAATAGCGGAGGCTTTAGGTAAATGTAATGAGAGGAAAGAGAGATTGAATCTTATACGCTATATTGCTGCTAAATGGAGAGATGACAATGACCTTTTGATGCTTGCAGAAGCTTTAACGGAAAGTAAGGATTTTAACGACTCTTTAGAAATATTAAAAAAAGTAAAAAAAAGGAGCTGTCGTTATTATAAAATTTACATCAAAAATCTTGTTTTTCTTGGAAAATCTGCAAAAGAATTTTTGCCTATGTTGAGAGAGATGGAAGACATATGTCCATCTGATGATATAGAGGTAAAGGCTTATGAGATTCTTGCGAGTATAGAGCAAAAAAATCCACAAAGGGCAATGTGGATAATAAAAGAAAACAAAAAACAGATTGCTGAATTTTACGATAAAGACCCGGTTTTGAAGTTGGCCATTTATAAAACTATTTCTTATTTGTTAGCTATTAATAATTACGAAGGATGTTTAAAAGTAATAGATGTTATAGAGCCCAAAAGTAACAACTGTTTTTTGGCTTCTGCAAAACTTATATCTCTTTCAAGACTTGATAAAATAAACCTTGCAGAGGCTATACTGCCAAAAGTTAGAATGTGTAAAGATACTATGAGCAGGATAGCTCAGATTGTTTATGAAGATCAAATCATATACAGGGAGTTAAAAAATGAGTGAGCTGTGGGGAAAAATGGATGCTATTTCAGAAACGGCTGCTTACTACCTTGAACGTTCAAAAGTGATACAGAGCAACATAGCCAATGCTGATACACCGGGGTATGTGCCGAAGGATTTAAAATTTGAAAAATGCCTGGATAAAGAAACGTTAAAATTAAAGACAACAGATCCAAAACACATAGAACCTGAGCCGTGCGATAAGGCACAGTTTAAGGTAGTAGAACTTAATAAAATTGCCGGTTACGATAAAAACAGGGTGAACGTTGATGAGGAATTGGGTAAACTGGCAGAAACCGCTATCATGTATAAAACGATGGTTCAAAGTTTACATGTGGAACTTGCAAAATTAAAAATAAGCATTACCGGGAGGTAATAAAAAGTGCTTTTTAAAGGTCTTGAAATATCATTAACTGGAATGGAAGCAGAAAGAATTCGTATGGATATTGCTTCAAGTAATCTTGCAAATGCAAATTCAATAGATCCAGAAACAAAACAGCCATACAGAAGAAAAGTCCCTGTTTTTGAGACACTGCTCACTTCTGACGGTAAAGTTCCCCTTGAAGAAGTCAGGGTTAAAAAGATAGCTTACGATAATTCGCCGTTTAGAGAAAAATATGATCCTTCCAGTCCACTTGCGGATAAAACGGGATATGTAAAACTTCCAAATGTTGACCCTGTGAAAGAGATGGTTGATATGATTTCTGCAATGAGAGCCTATGAGGCAAATTTAACAGCTTTTAATACTCATAAGAATATGTTAACTTCAAGTCTTGAAATTCTTAGAGTTTAAGGGGAGTAAGGATGAAAGTGGAAAACGACGCGGTTTTTAATGTACTTCCTGCAGTATCAGATAAAAAGTTAGATAAAAAGAGCGGGTTTGAGGAGATATTTGAAAACTTTATAAGAGATGTTAACAATGATTTGAAAGCTGCTTCTGAAGCTGAAAAAAAGCTGATGGATGGTAATGTTCAGAATTTTGAGGAGCTTTTATATACCATATCTAAATCAGAATTATCCCTGAGGTTGCTTGTTGAGATTAAAAACAAGGCACTTGAAAGCTATCAGGAGATAATGAGAATGCAGGTTTAATGAGGTTAAATAGGTGAATGTGGAAGAAATTAAGAATAAATTTTCGGAAGTTGTATCAAAGTATGCAAATATAAAGGGGCTTGCCATTCTTATTGGAAGTCTTGCCCTTATTTCTTTTCTTTCAATTGTTGTTGTTAAAATGGCTTCAAATGTTGATTATGCTGTTCTCTATACCCATTTGAGTCCCGATGACGCGGGCAATATTCTCACAGTCCTTCAGGAAGAGCACATTCCGTATAAGGTTGAGGGTAACGGAAGTATTATTCTTGTTCCAAAGGACAAGGTTTACGATGTGAGACTTAAACTTGCCGCTAAAGGGCTTCCTTCTGGAAAGATAGTCGGGTTTGAAATATTTGATGAGCCGAAACTTGGAATAACCCAGTTTCAGGAACACATAGAGTATCTTCGTGCCCTTGAAGGTGAACTTGAGAGGACAATTCAGCAGATAGATGCCGTCTGGAGTGATAAAGTCAATATTGCTCTTCCAAAAGAGTCCGTTTTTGTAAGAGAAACTGAAGAGCCAAAAGCTTCTGTTATTTTGAGGCTCTGGCCCGGAAAAGATCTTACAAAAGAGCAGGTTAAAGCTATTGTTTTTCTCGTTTCTCATGCCGTTCCCGGATTGAAACCGCAGAACGTTACTGTTGTGGATAACAGAGGACGTGTTCTTTCCGACATGCTTGAAGAAGATAACACCACTGATTCAAATAAAGAACTTGCAATAAAGAAAGAGCTTGAGAGGGATATTGAGAGGAAGGTTGAATCTATACTTTCAAAAGCCCTTGGTTCAAACAGAGTTATTGCACGTGCTACCGTCGAGATAGAGACAGGAAAGTTAGAGAAGCAGTCTGAAATCTACGATCCGGATATGACTGCTGTTGTTAGTGAAAGAAAGATTCAAGAAAGTGAAAAAGGTGTAGAAGAGAAACCTTCAGGTGTTCCGGGTAGTGGAACGAACGTTCCGCCGGTTATAAGCAACGGTGGTAATGGAACCGTAAAAAGCAGCAGAGAGAAAAAGGATGTTACCACTAACTATGATGTTTCAAAAACCGTTGAGAAAACGGTTGCTCCTATCTTTGTTGTTAAAAGGATAAGTGTTGGTGTTCTTATAGATGGTCGGTACAAGAAGGTTAAAGGAAAGGACGGAAAGGAAAAAGAGGAGTTTTTCCCAAGAACGCCAGAGGAGCTTAAAACCTATGAAAATCTTGTCAAAAGCGTAATAGGTTACGACGAGAAACGGGGAGATAAAGTCACGGTTGTAAGTGTTCCGTTTGAAGTACCGCCACCAGAGGAAAATATTGTGACCGGTAAAGTTTTTCCGGTAATTCCTGTGGCTATCGGTGGTGGTGTTGCATTTCTTCTCCTTGCAGGTACTCTATTCTTAGTATTAAAGAGAAAAAAGCGAGCACCTGAAGCAATGCCTGCCGTTCAATCTGCAGCGGTAAAAGCTTACGGTGAAGCCATCCAGACGGCTGAAGAGAAGATGGAAAAAGAGAGAAAAGAGATAGAAAGCTTTGATATAAAGTCGGAACCTTCCTATATAAAAATTCTTGAAATAACAAAGGAACATCCCGAGCTTATAGCGGAGCTTTTAAGAGAATGGCTTGGGGAGAAACAGAATGCTTAACCTTGATGATTTTTCCCATCTTTTGAGTGGTTCTGAAAGAAAAAATATGTCACCTGAGGAAGTGGAAAGAATTTACATTGCCCGTATTGAGGAGCTTGAAAAAAAGTATAGAAAAATTTTGAAAAGGACAGAAGAAGAGGCTTTTAAGAAGGGCTATGAAAAAGGGAGGGAGGATGCCAAACAAGAGTGGGAGCAAAGGTTTGAGAT
Source organism: Desulfurobacterium sp. (assembly GCF_027028515.1). NCBI lineage: Bacteria > Pseudomonadati > Aquificota > Aquificia > Desulfurobacteriales > Desulfurobacteriaceae > Desulfurobacterium > Desulfurobacterium sp. The sequence goes on from NZ_JALVIW010000096.1 coordinate 4,352, forward strand.
AGAAAAGAGAAAGATAGACGATGTTGTAAAGAGGGAAGTAGAGAACCTGAAAAGGGAAGTGAAACGGTTTGTAGGTTCTATGCGGGAAGAAAACGTTAAATTCACAAGGAAAATACTTGAGATAGTCGCCGATTCTCTTGAAGAGATTTTCCGCTTTCTCTTGATAAGTGACGACAATCTTCCCTTTATAAAAGAGAAAATTGAAGAGATTCTGGAAGAGTTTAAATCAACATCAACAGTTATTTCTATAGAAGCTGATGAGCGTTTAGGGGCTGTTTTGAAAGATATTAATGGAATAACTGTGAAGATTAATAAAGAGTTAGAACCGGGCAATTTTGTTATAAAGTTTGAGGATTTCACAGTTGTTCACGACATTAAAGAGAAATTTTCACTCTTGAGGGAAGAGATTGAAAGAGAGATTAAGAAATCTTCCTCAGTATAGGATTATTGGAAAGGTAACAGGCGTAAAGGGACCTTTGATAGAGAGTGCTCTTCCAAAGGTTTGTCTTGGTGATTTTTGCACGATAGATGGTAAAGCAGAAGCAGAGGTTGTTGGATTTAAAGACGGCAGAACGCTTCTCATGGCGTATTCAGACACCACCGGAATTAGTGCAGGAAGTAAAATAGAGCCAAAGCCAGGTTCCGTTAAAATTGGTGTTTCCAGGGAACTTCTTGGGACAGTTATAGATCCATTTGGAAATCCTCTTAATAGAGATAGGATTACCTATACTGACTTTACCTACCTTCAAGGGGAATCTATAAATCCTCTCAAAAGGGATAGAATCCGTGAGCCGTTAGATTTAGGCATTCGCAGTATTAATGCTCTTCTTACGGTTGGGAAAGGCCAGCGTATAGGTATCTTTTCAGGTGCCGGTGTTGGAAAAAGTACCCTTTTAGGAATGATTGCTCGCTACACGGCAGCGGATGTTAATGTTATTGTTTTAGTTGGTGAGCGGGGTAGAGAGGTAAGGGAATTTATAGAGGATAACCTGGGCGAGGAAGGTCTTAAAAAGTCTGTGGTTGTTGTCGCAACGTCGGATCAGCCGCCCCTGGCAAAGATAAGAGCTGTTCTTACAGGTTGTGCCATTGCAGAGTATTTCTCTTCTCAAAATAACGATGTTCTTCTTCTCCTTGATTCTCTGACGAGACTTGCCATGGCACAGAGGGAAATTGGCCTAACTGTTGGAGAACCACCGACAACCAAGGGTTACGTTCCTTCAGTCTTTTCCCTCCTTTCAAAAGTTATAGAGAGGGCAGGGAATTTTGCCGGACAGGGAAGTATAACGGGAATCTACACAGTTTTAGTTGAAGGAGATGAGATTGCGCTTGATCCTGTAGCTGATGCAGCGGTTGGTTTTCTTGATGGTCACATAGTCCTTTCCAGGACTCTTGCAAATAGAAGAATTTTTCCGGCAATAGATATATTAAAGAGCATAAGCCGTTTAACACCTCAACTTGTACCTGAAGAGGTTTTAAGGTGGCAGTCCTTTTTTATTGACCTTGAAGCAACTTACAGAGAGAGTCAGGATATGATAAATCTTGGTCTTTATAAAAAGGGGACAAATCCAAAGATTGATCTTGCGATGGCTGTTCATGATAAGATGGAAGAGTTTATGAAGCAACGGATAGAAGAGAGAGTTTCCCTTGAGGAGAGCTTGTCCTCTTTGAAATCTTTGATAGAATATATAGGTAACGAAGGGGGAAAGTATGGATATCAGTGGAATAACATATAATCCTGACGCTCAGCAAGTTAAGATTGTTGATGCCAATTATGATAATTCGAAAATGTCGCAGGAGGATTTTCTTAAAGTTCTCCTTGCAGATCTTAAGTGGCAGGATCCTCTGCAGGCTAAGGACATTTCAGATTTTATAGATAATACGGTGAAGCTTGAAGAACTTCAGACTTACGATGACTTTGAAACGAGCGTTAAGCAATTGCTGGAAGCAAACCAATCCAATGCGCTTTTGATGGCCTCTTCTCTTATTGGAAAAGTAGTTAAGTATGAAGGTAATAAAACATATATTGAAGGTGGCTCCGGCTATGCTGAAATTAAACTTGATTCGGCGGCCGATACCGTTAAGGTAAATATTCTCGACTCAGCCGGTAACGTTGTTGATTCTGAGACGCTATACAACCTTCAGGGTGGCGTTTCATATCCAATTTCTATTGATAATCCTTCCCTTCCTGATGGTTATTACACGGTTAGCGTTGAGGCTACATCAGGCGGTAATCCGGTAGATGCAACGGTAATAAGTCAGGCTCTTGTTACGGGTGTTGAGAAGGAGAGTGACGGCTCAATCGTTTTGAGCACTTCTTCATTTACGATAGATGATTCTAAACTTGTAGGAATAGGAGGGTGATATGCTACAGTCATTCTATACGGCTTTTACAGGATTAAATGCTGAAAAGAACTGGCTTTCAGTTATTTCAGATAACATAGCTAATGTAAACACGGTGGGATATAAAGCGGAAAGGGCAGTTTTTGAAGATTTACTTGCGAGCAGCCTTACAACTTACAGCAATGGTTCTCCAATAAATAGAGAAATTGGTGGTGGTGTTTTTGTTGGTGCAACTGTCAAAGATTTTTCTCAAGGAACCTTTATGAACACCAACAATCCTCTTGATATGGCTCTTGATGGTGAAGGCTTCTTTATGGTAAGGTCTAACGACGGTGTTACATACTACACAAGGAATGGTCAGTTCAGGCTTGATGCAAATGGTGATCTTATAAATATGCTCGGTATGAAAGTTCAGGGATGGATGCTTGATGATGTTGGAAATATGTCGGGTTCAATTGGAAGCATCAACATACCTATGAGTATGCAGCCTGCAAAAACCACCTACGTAAAGATGAAAGAACCGAGCAATCTTGACTCAAGAGCACCTGTTCTGCCTGCTGCTGCTTTTAATCCGACAGATTCAACGACCTATAACTATGTAAACTCTGTAACTGTTTACGATTCTCTTGGCAATCCTCATACGCTTGATCTTTACTTCGTTCATACAGATGCGGCGACAAACTCCTGGGATGTCCATGTTTATGCTGACGGAGATACGACTACAGAGGTAGGAAGCACCACTCTTACGTTTGACAGTGACGGTAACTTGACCGGCGGTTCACCCACAACAGTCTCCGTGGTGCTTACGAACGGTGCTACCAGTCCCATGAATATAAGTCTTCAGTTTGACGGTATGAGACAGGTTGCTTCAGACTTCATATTCTATGCAGAACAGGACGGAAACAGCAAAGGCGATCTGATGGCCGTTTCTGTAAGTGAGGATGGTATCATAAAAGCCTCTTACACTAACGGTAAAGTTAAAGATATTGCGAGGCTTGCAATAGCCACATTTAAAGATAAGGAGATTCTCACCAGGAAGGGAAGCTGGCTATACCTTCCCAACCAGCAGACCTTTACGCCGGTTATCATGCCAGGTGGTGTTATTTCCAAGATAAGAAGTGGGATGCTTGAGATGTCAAACGTTGACATAGCTTCTGAGTTTATTAATCTTATTACTGCCCAGAGAGCCTACCAGGCAAATGCAAGAGTGATAACGACTGATGACCAGATTCTTCAGGAAACGATGAACATTAAGAGGTAAATTTTTAAGGGTCTTATAAAAATATCGATGAGTTGAGGGATGTATGGCGGAAGAGGAAAAGCAGGAGCAGGTTCCGGCTGAAGGTGAACAGCAGCAGGGTGGTGGCAAGAAAAAGCTAATTCTTCTTGTTGTTTTGCTTCTTGTTTTAGGTGGTGGCGGTTTTGCCGCTTATAAATTTATTTTTGCCAAGAATCAGAAAGTTTCTCAGGAGAAGCAGGCACAGAAGATAATAGAGGAGATTAAAGCCACCGAGAATGTCGGGATAATGTTTGACCTCGGCACTTTTACGGTTAACCTTGCAGATAAGGATATAGAGAGATACCTAAGGATTTCTATTATACTTGAGCTTAAAAATCAGAAAGTTCAGCAGGAAGTGGAAAAGCGACTTCCTGAAATAAAGGATGCAATAATAACACTTCTTTTGACGAAACGTTCATCCGATCTAAAAACTCCGGAAGGTATAGAATTTTTGAAAGAAGAGATAGCCAAGAGAGTAAACGCCATACTTCCCCTTGGTGGTGTTAAGAATGTTTACTTTACTGACTTTATAATTCAGACGGGATAGTGTAATGATAAAGATAGAAGATTTGAAAGACATTACCCTTGATCTGTCTGTTGAGGTTGGGAAAACGGTAAAACCTTTCGGATATCTTTTGAAGCTTAAAGAGGGGGATATTATCCCCCTTGATAAAACGATGGAGGAGTTTCTCTCAATAAAAATAAACGGGCAGCGGTTTGGTGTTGGTGAGCTTATCGTTGTAAATGATAAGTTTGGCGTTAAGGTGATAGACCTTGATTGAGACTTATCTCTTAAAGTTAATTGTAGTTTTTCTCATTATTGTTGTTTCGCTTGCCGTTATCTATTTTTCTGTTGGGAAAATCTCTTTTCCGATGAAAACCGGCCGTTCCGGTTCTATAAAAATTATTGAAATAAAGTATATTTCAAGAAACAGAGGTTTTGTTCTGATAGAGGTGAAAGATAGTAAAATACTTCTATCTTTTGATGAAACAGGTTTTAAGAAACTTAAAGAGTGGAGTAATGAAGAAGATTCTGACATGTAGTTTGTTCGTTCTAATGGTTCCTGCCGCTGCACACGGGGAGACTCTTCAAAACATTGTGTCTAATTTGGGAAATTTAGATGTTAATTTGAAAATTATTCTGCTTTTGACAATTCTTACTCTTGCACCGGCTATCCTTATAACTGTTACAGCTTTTACCCGTATCGTCATAATTCTTTCCCTTTTAAGGAACGCTCTTGGAACACCTCAAACACCGCCAAATCAGGTGGTTATCGCCCTTTCTTTATTTTTAACCTTTTTCGTTATGCAGCCAGTTTTTAAGCAAATAGACGAGGTGGCGATTCAACCTTACATGAAAAAAGAGATAACAGATGTTGAAGCTATAAAACGGTCGATGCAACCTATTAAAGAGTTTATGCTTAAGAATACCAGAAAGGAGGATCTTAAGCTTTTTATAAATCTGTCTGGAAAAGAGGTTAAATCACCCGATGAGCTTTCCATGATCACTCTTATTCCTGCTTTCATGATAAGCGAGATAAAAACGGCTTTCATAGTTGTGTTTGTGATATACCTGCCGTTTATCGTTATAGATATGTTGGTTGCAAGCATTCTCATGTCGATGGGTATGATGATGATTCCACCGATGATGTTATCACTTCCTTTTAAATTGATACTTTTTGTTCTTGCCGACGGGTGGGAGCTTTTGGTTAAAGCAATTGTCGGGAGTTATCGATGACGATAGATCAGGCTATAACGGTTGGTCACAGCATGTTGAAAGTTACCCTCCTTGTGGGAACACCGGTTCTGCTTATCACATTTGTTGTTGGTCTGGTTATAAGCATTTTTCAAGCTGCCACTCAGATTCATGAAATGACGCTTACCTTTATCCCCAAAATTCTTGCTGCGATTATTGCTCTTTTTATTTTTGGAAGCTGGATGATGGTGAAGCTTGTTGATTACACTAAAGAAAACTTTAACCTGATTGCGTCGCTGCTGAAATGAACGGATTTATTACGCCCTCTCAGATAGGTGGTTTCTTCGCTGTTTTGTCCAGGCTGGGTGCTTTTTTTATGGCTTTTCCTTTTATTAATACTTCTATGGTTCCTGTAAATGTAAGAGTTATTCTTATTGTTTCACTGTCATTTTTTGCTTCTATGATAGTTAACGTTCAGGTTCCGATAGAACACTATACACTTATTGATATAGCGGCTATGGTTTTAAAGGAAGTTTTTATAGGTCTCTCTTTTGCCCTTGTTACGGCGATTTTTATAGGAATTGTTTCCTATGCGGCGGAGCTTATCAGTTATTCAATGGGCTTAACAGTCGCCAACATGTTTGATCCGACGTTTGGTGTTATTTCTGTTCTTGATAGACTTTATATTCTGCTTTTTTATCTTGTTTTTTTCATTACGGGAAGCTATAGGCTTTTAATAGGTGCAGCGATAGCCAGTTTTAAAGTTATTCCCGCCGGGAAAGTGGTTCCATTCAGCACAGGCAGAATTTTTGAATTTTTGATTACAAAGGCGGCTCTGCTTTTTTCTTTAGCTTTTAACTTAGCTTTTCCTGTAATGCTTACGCTTTTTATTACGAATCTTGCTCTTGCCCTTATAAACAGGTTAATTCCTCAGATAAACGTTTTTATAGTGGGGCTTCCGCTTCAAATATTTGTTGGCCTTTTTGCTCTTATCGTTGGTTTTTCAGCTATAGTCTATGCTATAAGTTCACTTGTTGAAATGCTTACATCCAATTTGTTTACACTTATTAAGCTGTTTGGCGGTTGATAGATGGCAAAAGATCCAAGTAAAACCGAAAAGGCAACCCCGCGGCGGCGGCAGAAAGCCAGGGAAGAAGGACAGGTACTAAAGAGTCAGGATGTTCCCATAGCTGCTACGCTTCTAATGATGTTTTTAGTTTTGATTTTTTATATTCCTTTTGCTTCTCAAAAACTTGTTGGCTATTTTCGTTTTACTTTTTCTCAGTGTAACAACATTTTTTATCCGTCATTTTTTCTGCTTACAGGTAAGATTTTTGCAGTTCTCGCCATTGCCGTTATGATACCTCTTCTTATCTCGGGAATTGCTTCAAATGTTCTTCAGTTTGGTTTTATTTTTTCAACAAAAGCCATTCAGCCAAAATTTGAGATGATTAACCCGATAAAAGGTTTGGGGAGGTTGCTTTCTTTAAAAACTGTTTTTGAGACTTTCCGAAATATTTTAAAATTGACCGTTGCCATTGTTGTTGCCTACTACACGGTTAAGCCGATATTTCCTGAAATATTCAGCATGTTTACTTTTTCAATCCATCAACAGGCCTACTTCATGATGAAGTACACCTTGATTCTTATTCTTGCTTTTGGCCTCTTCTCAATTCCCATTGCCGGTATAGACTTTTTCTACCGCAGATGGGAGTATGAAGAGAATTTGAAAATGACAAAGCAGGAAGTGAAAGAAGAATATAAACAGCAGGAAGGTCATCCCCTTATAAAGTCTGCAATCAGAAAGAAACAAAGAGAAATCGCGATGCGGCGGATGATGGCAGAGGTTCCGAAGGCAGATGTAGTTATAACAAACCCGGAACACTATGCTGTTGCTCTTAAGTATGAGCGTAAAAAGATGGTAGCACCGACAGTTGTTGCAAAGGGTGTTGACGAGATAGCTTTACGTATAAAAGAGATAGCCAAGGAACATAACGTTCCTATTGTTGAAGACCCGCCCCTGGCAAGAACACTTTATGAATCTTGTGACATTGGTGATACGATTCCAGAGGAACTTTACGTTGCCATTGCCCGTATCCTTGCAAAAATCTACCGTCGTCGTGGAAAGCTTTAAATTTGAAGGAGCTCTTTTAATTTCAGGGCATTTTTCGGAGCATATCCTTTTGCTGTATTGTTGAAAAAGCATAATTTTGTTTTTGATTCTACGGATTTTATCTTTTCTGCAAACTCTTTAAGTTCTTCGTCCGAGTAGCAGTAATCGTAGAGTTTTCTCCTGCCGTGAAATCTAAAGTATGCAGTTTCCCTGGTTGCGTTTCCCTCTTTAAACCAGTGAAGGGTTATCGGGAAGTCGGAAAAACAGACAGGAATGTTATTTTCCTTAAAGAACTTGCTTTCTTTTTCCCAGTCTTTTGATCTCAGTTCGCAGACTACCGGAATGCCGCTGAAAGCATTGATTATATCGATTATGAAGTTTTTGTTCTTTTCTGTTGCCTTGAAGCTTGCCGGAAACTGGGCTAAAAAACCAAAGAGTTTTTCTTCCAGAATATCTTTTATCTCTAAAAACGGTTTTATGTTTTTCTCTTCAATGTGACCGTAGTGGGTGATTCCTCTAAATAGTTTAAAAACGAAGATTAAATTTACCCTTTTGTAGTTTTTAATGGAGCTTTTTACCGGTAAGCGATAAAACGTGGAGTTTATCTCAACACCGTTAAAGTTTCTGCTGTAATAGCTGAGATAGGAGGACATGGGGAATCCTTCGGGGTAGAACGTGTTTTTCCACTCTCTATACATGAATCCGCTGGTGCCGATGATTGTCATCTGTGCCTCCATTCCTTGACTATTCATACTTTAAAGATAAAAATAAGTGTTATCATAATCTTTAGAATTTGTTGACTTTTGTTCGGCTGTATCCGTGATTAATATTGTAATAAAATCTGGAGGTTTGCATAGATGTTTAAGGTGCTTGTTACGGAACACATTGCAGAACCGGGGATAAACATTCTCAAAAGTCAGCCGGATGTTGAGCTAACCTATGACCCGGAACTTTTCAGAAATTTTGAAAGGATTCTTGAGATTATTCCGGAGTACGACGCCATAATAACGAGGAGCGGGACACCTGTTAACAAGGAGCTTATTTCAAGGGCAGAAAAGCTTAAAGTTATCGGTAGGGCAGGCGTTGGTGTTGACAACATTGATCTTGAAGAGGCATCAAGGAGAGGTATTTTAGTTGTTAATGCCCCGACCGGTAATACTCTTGCTGCAACAGAGCACACAATGGGAATGATGATTGCAGCTGCCCGTCAGATTCCTTACGCCCACAGATCCTTGAAGGATGAGAGAAGGTGGGACAGAAAGAAGTTTATGGGCGTTGAGCTTTCAGGTAAGACGCTTGGCATTATAGGTTTTGGGCGTATTGGTTCAAGGGTTGGTATAAGGGCTAAGGCGTTTGATATGAAGGTGATTGCCTACGACCCTTACATAAAAAGGGAAAAGGCTGAAAGACTTGGTGTTGAGCTTGTTGATAAGCTCGATACCCTTCTTGAAAAAGCTGATATTATAACTGTTCATACGCCCCTCACCGATGAAACGAGAAATATGATAACGAAGAAAGAGATAGAGAAGATGAAGAACGGGGTTATCCTTTTAAACATAGCAAGGGGTGGCATCATTAACGAAAAGGATCTCTATGATGCCCTCGTAAGTGGGAAAGTGAGAGCAGCTGCCGTTGATGTTTTTGTTAAGGAACCTGCTACCGACAACATTCTTCTTGAGGCTCCGAACATTATCGTTACGCCTCATATTGGTGCTAATACCTACGAGTCTCAAACTAACGTTGCTGTAATCATTGCAAATCAAGTGCTTGCCGCTCTCCGTGGCGAGGAGGTTGAGTTTTCAGTTAATGCGCCGTTTGAGGAGACAACTGCAAAGGTTATGAAACCCTGGATGGAACTTGCAGAGAAACTTGGAAGATTTGCCGTTCAGGTTGCCTGTGCCCGTTCAAAAGAGGTTGTTATAGAGTACAGCGGTGACCTTGGCGAAGATGTTAAAGCCTTTACTGCAGCATTCTTAAAAGGATTTCTTGCACCGATAGTTGACCTTCCCGTTAACTACATTAATGCTCCTTTCCTTGCAAAAGAGAGGGGTATAAACATCGTTGAAGTTAGAAGAGAAGAGGGTATCAACTTTAAGAGGCTTATAAGGATAAGCTGTGGAACGCAGGAGGGGACGTTCTCAATAGCTGGAACGGTTATAGAGGATAAGTTCCCGAAAATCGTTGAGATCAATGGTTTTCTCTTTGATCTTTCTCCGGAAGGGAAGTTTCTCCTTATCAAGAACATTGACATTCCGGGGGTTATTGGGAAGCTCGGTTCTATTCTTGGAAAGCACAATGTTAACATTGCAGGATTCCAGCTTGGTAGAGTCGAGAGAGGAAAAGAGGCAAAGGCTGTTATTCTCGTTGATGATGAGGTTCCAGAAGAAGCTATTAAAGAGATGAGTCAGCTTCCAGAAATTATGGAGATTAAAAAAGTTGACCTTGGATGATACAGGCGCCAGGCGGCGCCATAACCTTTTTTGTTTCTAAAAATGGGAATAATAGGTTTCACTATCTTTATGGTTCTCTTTCTTTTCTATCTTAAACACTCGGGAAAATTGAAATGAGTATAGAAGAGTTCGAAAAGGCGCTTATTAAGGTTTCAAAACCCGGCTCTTACCTTCCACTTGAGATGAATCTTTCGAATATTTCCTTTAATGAGAGGCCAGTTAGATTTGTCCTCTGCTATCCAGATCTTTATGAGATAGGAATGTCTCATGCCGGAGGAAAAATTCTCTACCACGTCATTAACAACCTTACCGATTTTGCTTTATGTCATAGAGTCTATCTGCCAAAGCCGGATATGCAGGTCTTTTTGAAGGAAAGGGGTATTCCTCTCTATGCCCTTGAGTCTATGAAACCTTTGAAGGAATATGATTTTATTGGATTTTCCCTTCTCACGGAGCTTGTTTATACCAACGTATTGAAGGTGCTTGAGTTATCACAGATTCCATTGAGGGCTTCTGAAAGGGGAGAAGAATTCCCCATTATTCAGGCTGGAGGTACCTGTGCGCTAAATCCTTTACCTCTTTCGCCGTTTATTGACCTTTTTGTCATTGGTGATGGCGAAAAAGTTATGCTGGAACTTGCCGATTTAATGAGAGAAAAGAAAGAGAAAGGTCTGGCAAAAAAAGAATTCTTGGAGAAGGCTGCAGAGATAGAGGGTGTCTATGTTCCCGTTTTTGGGAAAAGACCCGTAAAAAAGGCGGTTTTCCGCAATTTGGCGAGGGAATTTTACCCTGTTAAACCGGTTGTTCCATCTGTTGAGACCGTTCACGATAGGATAGTTGTTGAGGCCATGAGAGGATGCCTCAGAGGTTGCCGCTACTGTCAGGCGGGTTTTGCCTACAGGCCTTACAGAGAAAGGAGCGTGGATGAGATAGTTTCCATCGTTAATGAGACATTTAGAAATACCGGTTACGAGGAAGCGTCTCTCCTCTCTCTTAGTATTTCAGATCATTCAAGGTTTAACGAGCTCATTCCTGCCGTTATGAAACTCTGCCACTCTGAGATGATAGGCCTTTCTCTCCCTTCAATGAGGGTTAAAGGGTTTAATCCAGACCTTGCGACACAGTTGATGAAGATAAGGAAGTCAAGTTTTACCATAGCTCCGGAAGCGGCAACGGAGAGATTACGTAAGGTTATAAACAAGGATCTTTCTGACGATGACATTTTCTCGCTTGTGGAGGGGCTGTTTGAGAGGGGCTGGAGTAAGCTGAAGTTTTACTTTATGATAGGCCTTCCGACGGAGACGGATGAAGATATAGAAGCTTTGACGGAACTTCTTTGGAAAATTCACAAGATAGGAAAAAGGTATAGGGGCAGGAAGCATCTTGCAGCTGGGTTTTCCATATTTGTTCCAAAGCCTTTCACACCATTTCAATGGGAGAGGTTTATTTCTACGGAAGAAGCAGGGGCGAAGATAGAGTACATTAAGAGGTATTCGCCTAAAACTTTCAGGCTTCGTTTTCACAATCCGGAGATGTCCCTTTTGGAGGCCCTTCTAACGAGGGGAGATGAAAGGATGGCGGAGGCTATCGAAGTTGCTTTCCGTCTTGGCGCTTCTCTTGACAGCTGGGATGAGTATTTCCGTTTTGATGTTTGGGAGAGGGCTTTTAGGGAGACGGGAATTAATATGGAGGATGAGATTGCAGAAAGACCAATTGATAAGCCTCTTCCCTGGGATTTCATAGAGGGTGTTGTTTCCAGGAAGTTCCTTTTGAAAGAGAGAGAAAAAGCTTATAGAGAGGAGAGAACGCCTGACTGCAGGATTGTAGGCTGTCACGGTTGTGGAGCGTGTACGCCGGAGGAGGTGAATAAACTGAAGGATTTTCCAATACCGGAGAGAATAGAATTTTCCGTTCCACCTGTTGAAAGGAGAGAATTTCCTCTGATTTCAAAGGTTGCATTCTTTTTTGAAAAAAGGGGGAAGAGCCGTTTTCTTTCTCTCCTTGATATAAACAGAGTTTTTACGAGAATATTCAGACGTTTTGCTGTTCCGGTAAGGTATCAGGGAAAGTTTAATCCCCATCCACGTTTTTCAATCCTTTTAGGCATTCCAACCGGTGTTGAAAGTAAAAACGAAATCGTGGAAGTGGAGCTTTACAGGGAGTTTCTTCCTGATGAGCAGTTACTCTCTGACTTTAACGATGTCCTGCCTGAAGGTTTGCGGTTTAAAAAGGTTGTTTCCCTTGGAAGGAAAGCCTCTCTTCTTAAACAGGTGAAGGAGGTAGTTTATAAAGTAGAGGGTGATTTTGATGTAGATACTGTGAAAAGTGTTTTGACGGCACAGGAGCTTGAAAACAGGAAGGGAAAGTTAACACAGGTAAGTCCTTTAGTGGCCGATTTTTCCGTCAGTAAAGGTATAATAACACTGCACCTTAATGTTATTAATGGGAGAATACTGAATATACAGGACTTTCTCTTCTGGATAGGGAAGGACCTTTCATCCGTTTCAGTTGAAAGAGAGATAGTGGTGGGCTTATGAAAAAGATACTTATAAATGCGCTTCCTAAGGAAGTCAGGATAGCTATCCTTGAAGAGGGACAGTTAGTTGAGTTTTACGTTGAGAGAAAGGGAAGCAGAGGTATCGTTGGAAACATATACAAGGGAAAGGTCTTAAAGATTCTTCCTGCCATTCAGGCAGCTTTTGTTGACCTTGGCCACTACAAGAACGCTTTTCTGTACGTTAAAGATGCGGTGAGCTGGGAGTTTGAGGATGAACTTTTTGATGAAGATAACCATGAGATAGAACTTCCACCAATAGAAGAAGTTCTATCGCCGGGACAAGAGATAGTTGTTCAGGTTACAAAAGAACCTCTTGGTACGAAAGGGCCAAGGGTTACCACAAACCTTACCATTCCCGGTCATTATTTGATTCTTCTTCCAACCATAGAGAAGATAGGTATATCCCGCAGGATAACAGACGAGGCGGAGAGGGAGCGGTTAAAAAAGATAGGAGAATCTATAGTTCCAAAAGGTTATGGAATAATTTTGAGAACGGCTGCAGAAGGTGCAACAGAAGAGGATTTAAGGAAAGACCTCTCTTATCTTTTGAGGGTGTGGAGCAGTCTGGAAAAAAAGATAGAAAAAAAGCCGCCGCCTCTTCTGCTCTATCAGGATCTTGAAATTGTGCCAAAGATTTTAAGGGACGTTTTAACCGATGATGTTGATGAGGTTCTTATAGACTCTCTACCTGAATACAGGAGAGCTCTTAACTTCGCCAAGGCCTTTATTCCTAAACTTGCCGATAAGATAAAGTTGTACGATAGTGATAGGCCAATATTTGAAAACTATCCCGTTGAAGAAGCGATAGGAAAGGCACTTTCAAGGAAAGTTTATCTTCCCGGTGGCGGGTACATAGTTATAGATGAGACGGAAGCCCTTGTTTCCATCGATGTTAACAGTGGGAAATTCAAGAAGTCAAGCAACCTTGAGGAGACGGCTTTTAACGTTAACTGTAAGGCTGCAAAGGAGATAGCAAGGCAATTAAGATTAAGGGATATTGGCGGAATAATTGTTATCGATTTCATAGACATGAAATCTGAAGAGAACAAGCAGAAGCTTATAGAGGTTTTAGAGCAGGAGCTTTCCAAAGATAGGGCAAAAACAAAGATTGTCAGTATGTCGGATCTTGGCCTTGTTGAAATGACTCGAAAAAGGGTTAAGAAGAGTCTTGGTAGAAGTCTTACAATGACTTGCCCCTACTGTGAGGGGAAGGGAAGAGTAAAGTCTGCCGATACGGTTGCTTTTGAGATAGAAAGGGAACTTCTGCTCATATCGAGAGAAAACGGAAAACGAAAAATAAAGGTTTATGCTCACCCTCTGGTAACGGAAAAGCTGAGGGTTGATGAAAAAGATATAATAGAGCGGATAGAGGAGCTTTACGGCAAAGAAATAAAAGTTATACCGGTTGAGAATTACCATATAGAGAAATATACAATAGCCAAGAGTGATTAAGGAGGCGTTATGAAAAAGATTTTGCCGCTGCTGGCATTTGTTCTCATATCTGGCTGTGTAAAGCGGGTACAGACGGGACAAGAGCTTTTTGATAAAGGAACAGAAGCTGTTAAATCAGAAAATTGGAAAGAAGCGATTGCCAATCTTAAGGAAGCTCTTTCCAAGAACCTTACGCCTTCACAGAAAGAAGAGGCAATGATAATGCTTGCCGATGCTTATTTTAAGAATGGCAACTATACCGATGCAGCCCTTGAGTATAAAGAATTTTTGAACCTCTTTCCTGCTTCAAAGTTCGCTGACAGGGCACTTTTTAATCTTTCCCTGTGTTACCTTCAGCTGGTTAAAGGGCCTCAGTGGGATCAAACCTTTACAAAGAGAGCTTTAGATACCATAAACATATTTATAGAGACTTATCCTGACTCACCTCTTAGATCAAAAGCGGAAGAGATCAGGAAAGAATGCAGGAAAATTCTAGCGGAACACATAGTCTATATAGGGTTAACCTACGATATGCTTCGCAAGTTTACAGCATCTCTTCAAAGATATAAAGAGGTTCAAAATCTTTACAGTGATGTGGAAGAGCCTGACAAACTTCTGTTTTTGATAGGCAGGGCCCAGTACTTTATACCTATTCAGGCGAGGGAGAAAATTGAAGATTTAAAGGAGCAACTTGATGCTGAAAAAGAGAAACTTGCAGAGGCGGAAACAGAGGAGGAAGTAAAGGTTCAGGATAAAAGAATTTCCATCATTCTTCATGATATTGAAAACTGGCAGAAGCTGGCGGAAATGGAAAGGGAGGAGGGAGAAAAGACCCTGAAAACCCTGATAACAAAGTATCCCGATTCAATCTACACCCGGAAGGCAAGGGATATACTGAAGGGAAGTGAAAAGGTTGAGATTTTCCCTGTTGAAAATCCCATAAAGAAGCCGTTTTTCAGGTGGTTTTTTGAAACACTTTGATTTTGTGAGGTTGCCATGCTTGCCAAAAGAATTATTCCCTGTCTTGATGTTAAAGAGGGTAGAGTTGTTAAAGGTGTTAATTTTGTAAACCTCATAGATGCCGGTGACCCTGTTGAAAACGCTAAAGTTTACGATGAACAGGGGGCTGATGAGCTTGTATTTCTTGATATAACGGCAAGTTACGAGAAAAGATCCATAATGATAGATGTTGTCAGGCGAACGGCAGAATGCGTCTTTATGCCTCTTACCGTTGGTGGTGGTGTAAAAACTGTGGAGGATATAAGGAATTTGCTGAACGCCGGTGCCGATAAGGTTTCTATAAACACGGCAGCCGTTAAAAATCCGGAACTTATCTCTGAAGGGGCGAGGATTTTTGGTTCTCAATGTATCGTTGTTGCAATAGATGCAAGGAGAAGTGGCGATTCCTGGGAGGTTTACATTCACGGCGGAAGAACGCCGACAGGCATTGACGCTGTTGAGTGGGCTAAAAGGGTTGTTGATCTTGGGGCTGGTGAGATTCTTTTAACCTCTATGGATAGGGATGGAACGAAGGCCGGTTACGATATAGAGTTAACGAGGGCAATTTCAGATGCCGTTTCTGTTCCTGTTATAGCTTCCGGTGGAGCAGGAACGAAGGAACACTTTTACGAAGGGCTTGTTAAGGGTAAGGCGGACGCTGTTTTGGCTGCTTCTGTCTTTCACTTTAAAGAGATGACTATAAGAGAATTGAAAGAGTATCTAAAGAAAAGAGGTGTAACGGTCAGGCTTTAAGGAGTTGTTTATGGTTGAAGTCTATTTTCACGTTGGTCTTGGAAAAACAGGTTCAAAGTATCTTCAGTTTGTTTTCTTTCCTGCACTGAAAGGCATCAATTATATACATATGACCCGTTACAAAAAGAGCAAAGAGATAATAAAGCGTGCGGGAAGCGGGAAGTTTTTAGTTTCCAGAGAATTTGACCGTCAATTTGAAAAAGAGGTAGAGTGGTTTTCGGCAGACTTTCCAGATACCGGTGCCATTATGGTTCTCAGAAGACACGATGAGTGGATTCTTTCTCAGTATAAACGGTTTATAAAGAACGGTCACAGATTTTCTTTTGACGAGTTTTTTAACCTCAACAATACGGGATTTTTTAGAATAGAACACATGCTTTTTTATGAAAAGATAAAGTTTCTTGAAAGCCATTTTACAAGAGAACCTCTTGTTCTTCTCTACGATGAATTGAGAAGTAATCCTGAAAGTTTTCTTGATAAGATAGCTGCCTATACAGGCACAGCGTACGACAAAGAAAAGATAAGGTTTTCAAAAAAACACGCATCCTATAATGAAAAGCAGCTTAAGTTTATATATGCTGTTTCAAGATACA
The DNA here is from genome assembly GCF_027028515.1 of Desulfurobacterium sp. Classification (NCBI taxonomy): domain Bacteria; kingdom Pseudomonadati; phylum Aquificota; class Aquificia; order Desulfurobacteriales; family Desulfurobacteriaceae; genus Desulfurobacterium; species Desulfurobacterium sp. The sequence goes on from NZ_JALVIW010000096.1 coordinate 20,563, forward strand.
TTAACCTTATTCCCGGTGATAGTAAGCTTAAAAAGTATCTCTTTGTTTATCCGGTAAGGTATCCTATCCTGTACCTTGCAAAGTATATTCCTGATAGGTTTGTTCCGGACGTTGATTTTATGCCGGAAAAGGAAAAGCTGAATGAGGTGAGAGAGTTTTTCAAAGAGGATTGGGAAAAGTGCGTTGAGTACGTGAAAACCTCTAACGAAGCTCTACTTCATCGCTGATTACGGTGTACCTCTTTCCGCCCAACCTTCCGACTATTCCTTTAGAG
>NZ_JALVIW010000097.1:0-2490 GCF_027028515.1 Desulfurobacterium sp.
TGTTAGCTCTGTTCCTAATTGGATGTTCTCCAAAGGTCAATCCTACTCTTTCCTTGAAAACTAATCCTACTGTTCACTACGTTGAAGGAATGAAGTTAATTGAAAATGGAAAACTCAGTGCTGCTGAAAGAAGGTTTAACTTGGCTTTGAAAGCTGATCCTAAATTTGCTAAAGGGTATGCAGGCAAAGCTCTTGTATCTGCAATAGAAGCAGGACAAATGGAAGGAAGACACAAAAATGTAGAAACAGAAACGGCTTTAGAGTTCTTCGAGAAAGCTAAAAAGTTTGCCTCTTCTCCAGAAGACGAGTTTTCAGTTTACGTGACGGGAATAAGGGTTTTCTATAATGCAGAACCAAGTGATTGGCTTGATAGCGCGGAAAACTACTACGAGAAAGCCATTTTCATAAGCAAAGAAGTTAAATCGGGAAAGCTCCCTTACTACGAATCCTTAAGCGCGGCTCCTTACTTTATGGGTGTAGCATACTTAAAAGCATATAAATTCAAAGATGCTGAAACTATGTTTTCAAAAGTTTTGTCCTCACCACCTTCAAAGTGGCATAAAAAAGCTGAAGATTACTACTTCAAGGTTCAAAAGTTGGTAAGAGCATCTTCTCACTATACTTTGACCTATACTGCGAAAGAAATAGCTGTAAAAGACAAGGTTAGCAGAGTAGATGCTGTTGTCCTCCTCGTTGATGAACTTAAAATAGACCACCTCTTTAGGAAGAAACTATCTACAGAGAAGTTACCCAAGCCGGAATTTATTCCTCCCGATGTTGTAAACCATCCGCTGAAAGAGGAGATATTAACTGTTTTAAGTTGGAGAATTCGCGGGCTTCAACCAGAATATGATGAGAAAACGAGGGCTTATCTTTTTAGACCTGACAAACCTTTAAAGAGGAAAGAGCTGGCCCTTATTCTTGAAGACATACTGACCAAAATTTCACCTGAAAAAGGAGAAACAACGAAGTATTTTGGTCAACAGGTTTCTCCCTACCCTGATGTTCCACCAACGGTGCCTTGGTATAATGCAGTTGTAAACGTTGTCAACAGAGGACTTATGGACGTGAAACTTACAGGAGAGTTTAGACCGAACGATGATGTAGACGGAGCAGAATTATTGTTGAGTATCTTAAGATTAAGAGATATTCTCAAAGACTACTAAGGAGAGGTGTTTAGCAATGAAAGTGTTAAGATTTCTTTTCCTCTTTTTCTTTACGATAACTACAGTTGCTTTTGCTCAGGAATGGCGGAACGTTACACGTCCGGACGATGTTTTTGAATCTGGATATATTCAAGTAGTAGGAGTTTCAGCAGACGGTCAGAATAGATACGCTGCATTAAGGGCGGCAGAAGTAATAGCCCAAAGAGAGCTTTTAGAAACTTTACTCGGATTAACTTTATACGGAGAAACAACAATTAAAGAAGGTATGATGCATTCAGACCTAATTAAGACAAACGTGAAGGGAGTTTTAAGGGGTGCTGTTACCTGTGGGAAGAAATATTATCCTGCAGAAGGTTATGCCGAAGTTTGCAAGAGGATATACTTGAAGGGAAGGTATGGTCTTTACAGTATCTTTTTACCTCTGATAAAGGATGGAAAAATTCCCGTAGATAAATTACCTGACTATAAACCCTCTTTGGCTGTGAAAAAGAAGACGGAAGTTGTCTATGATGGTCTCATTGTTGACGTAGGAAGTTATCCTTTTAGACCTGCTATAGTTAACAGAATTATCACAGAAAACAACGAGATTATTTTTGATCCCTCAAAAGTTGCCAATGACATTCTTATAGAAAGAGGTTGCGGTGGTTTTACTAAAGATATAGCCAAGGCAAAAGCTCTCTTATCTAAGTGGGGGACAAAAAGACCTTTAATAGTTAAAGCTGTAGGGGTGTATAAAGGCACTGATGTTAAAGTTTCAAAAGAGGATGCTTTAAGAATTTATAGGAGCAATGAGGAAACCAATTTCCTTGCAGAGGCTAAAGTTGTTTTTGTTGTGAGATGATAGTAAAGATTTTTTTCCTCTCCTTTTCTCTTTTTTTAATTTTTACAAGTGGGGTATTAGCTGAGAAAGTTAAGGTAGGCGATTTTAATTTTCCTGAGGTTGGTATTAAGGTAGAGGGAGTTTCTTTTACTCCTGATGCTTCTAAATTTTTCTTCTCTCACCTTGACCTAGAAGTTGATACTGCCAGGAGAAAATTGCCTATTTTAAGAAATTTCTTAGATAATCTTCCTTCAGGGAACGTTATTTTTAAAAATTTATTAATAAAGAAGCAAAAGGAATGTTGGGAGGCTGAAGCAGAAGAATTTTCTTTTTCTTCAAAGGAGGACAGACCAATTAAAATCAAATATACAAAGGTTAGCAGCGCAATAGTCACGAAAAAATTGATAATAGCTCTAAGGAGTTTATTATCAACATCCATGACCCAAAGTTTTTGTATTCAAATAATTTACAAAAGTAAAGCGAAAATTTTACATAATTTAACGT
>NZ_JALVIW010000098.1:0-7235 GCF_027028515.1 Desulfurobacterium sp.
TGAATCCTTTAAGTTCGTCAAAAATTCTATGGGAAAAAACGCTGGAAACAAGGCCGAAATCTCTGTGGTAAACGATTTTATTTCCGTCAAATACCGCTATTCCGGCACTTTCCTGACCACGATGTTGTAAGGCGTAAAGTCCAAGGTATGTATAGTAAGCTGCGTGAGGATTGTTATATATTCCAAATACTCCGCAGTATTCTTTCAAATTCTCCATAATTCCGCCTCTCTAAAAGCTCTTGTTTCAGGCTAACAATTATAACATTACCATCAGCCTTTTAAGGTATAATTTAAGCCTGAAGAGTGTTGGAAATTAGCAAACTTATATAGACGGAGGAAAACGGTTATGGAAAAAGGAAAGCTCCTTTACGAGGGAAAGGCTAAAGCTCTCTATGAGACAGACAGTGACAACCTTCTTATCCAGTACTTTAAGGATGATACAACAGCTTTTGACGGTGCTAAAAAAGAGCAGCTTGAGAAAAAGGGTGTTATCAATTGTGCTATTTCTACAAAAATATTTGAGTTTCTTGAGAAGAATGGGATAAAAACTCATTTCGTAGAGTCTCTGTCACCGAGGGAAATGCTTGTTAAAAGGTGTGAGATCATACCGGTTGAAGTGGTTGTGAGAAATATCGCGGCAGGTAGTTTCTCAAGAAGGTACGGTGTGGAGGAAGGTACGCTTTTGAAAGAGCCTTTGGTTGAATTTTTCTACAAGTCAGACGAGCTTCACGACCCAATGGTTTGTCCAAATCACGTGTACCTTTTTGGATGGGCAACGAGAGAAGAGCTTGCCCACATGGCTAAAGAGGCGCTGAAAATAAACGAACTTCTTAAAAATTTCTTTGACGCTATTGATATAACACTTGTTGACTTTAAACTTGAGTTTGGGAGACACAACGGGGAAGTGATTCTCGCCGATGAAATCACACCGGACAGCTGCAGGCTCTGGGACAAGTCAACCCGCGAGGTTCTTGATAAAGACAGATTTAGAAAAGACATGGGCAAAGTTGTTGAAAGCTACAGGGAAGTTTACAGAAGAATCATGGAAAAGTACGGGGAGTGATAATGGAACGTAAGCTCGTGAGCAACGTCGATAAGGAAATGAAAATTGCCCTTGAAAAGTACAGGGAACCTGAAAATATAAAACGTGTTCTTTCCGGTATGAGACCTACGGGAAAACTCCATCTTGGAAACTACTTTGGTGCGTTAAAGGCGTGGATTAAACTTCAAGATAAAGCAGAAAGCTTCTTTTTCATCGCTGATTGGCACGCTATAACGACATCTTACCACGACCTCTCTTCTCTGTCTGCAAATACGGTTGAAATGATGGCAGATTGGCTGGCTGCTGGGCTTGATCCGGAAAAGGCAACACTTTTCGTTCAATCCTGGGTAAAAGAACACGCTGAGCTTTACTTGCTCCTTGGTATGACAGTACCCGTAAAGTGGCTTGAAAGGAACCCGACGTACAAAGAGATGATGGAAAACCTGAAGGACAGAGAGCTTGCCACTTATGGTTTCCTTGGTTACCCTGTCCTTCAGGCTGCCGACATTCTTATATATAGAGCTGACGTTGTACCTGTTGGTATAGACCAGATTCCTCACCTTGAACTAACAAGGGAGATAGCGAGGCGCTTCAACAACTTTTTTGGAAATCTTTTCCCGGAACCAAGGCCCTATCTTTCTGAAGCACCAAAACTTCCCGGCCTTGATGGAAGGAAGATGAGCAAAAGTTACGGCAACTGTATCTACCTGTCAGACAGCGAAGAAGAGGTAAACAGAAAGGTTAGAAGCATGTTTACCGATCCTTCGAGAATTAAAAAGACAGATCCGGGACATCCTGAAACGTGTCCGGTATTTGCCTACCACACAATATTTACCGACGGAGAGAGTTTGAAAGAAATAGAGTCTGACTGTAGGGCCGGAAAGATCGGGTGTGTTCAGTGTAAGAAGAAGCTTGCAGAAACGCTTAACAGCTTTCTCAATCCTATAAGGGATAGGAGAAACAGTTACCTGTCAAGAAAGAAAGAGATGGTTGAAATTTTTGTAGAGGGCAGCAGGAAGGCTGAAAGTATTGCGAAAGAAACGGTGGAAAGTGTAAGAGAAGCCATGAATTTCTTCAAACCGGAGGATCTGTGAATATAAGAAAAATCGTTGTTAGACTTGGTATTGCCTCGCTACTCATCTATCTGCTGGTTCTGTTCATCAATCAGCACTGAGGCGCGGTAGATGAATGATGATAGGTACATGGAAATTGCAATAGAAGAGGCACTTCGAGGGAAGGGGAATACCCTTCCCAATCCTGCTGTAGGTGCTGTAATAGTAAAGAATGGCAGGATTGTAGCTACAGGATTTCACGAAAAAGCAGGAATGCCCCACGCAGAAGCTGTTGCAATAGAAAAAGCCGGGGAAAAGGCGAAAGGGGCAACTATATATGTTACATTAGAGCCCTGTAATCATTACGGAAGAACGCCACCGTGCACGGAAAAAATAATAAAAGCTGGCATCAAACGGGCAGTCATAGGTGTTAGAGACCCAAATCCTGTGGCATCCGGTGGAATTGAAAGGTTAAAAGAAGCTGGAATAGAAGTTACAGTAGGTGTAAAAGACAAAGAGTGCAGGGAGCTTATAGACGATTTTACAGTACTTGTAAAAAAGAAGCGGGCTTTTTGTTCTTTAAAACTTGCAATGACTCTTGATGGAAAAATAGCCAGGAAAGACGGTTCATCAAAGTGGATAACAGGAGAACAGTCACGGCAGTATGTTCACAGACTCAGAACGATACATAATGGTGTAATGGTAGGTATAGGAACCGTTTTGAAAGACGATCCTCTGCTTAATGTCAGGCTTGTATCAGCACAGAGACAACCAAAAGCCATTGTAGTTGATAGGCAGCTTAGAATTCCGGTCCACTCAAAACTTGTAAAGGAAAGAGCTTCTGATCTGGTAGTGATAACAACGGAAGAAGCTTTACTCTCTTATAAGAGCGGTATTCTCAGGGATTTTGGCGTTACATTAATTACTGCATCGGAAGAAAGAAGCGGTGTTAATCTTAAAGAGGCACTTAAAGCACTAAAAGAGATTGGCATTTATAGTGTAATGTGTGAAGGTGGAAGCAGACTTGCTCATTCCCTGATAAACGAAAACCTTGCTGATAAGTTTTACCTTTTCTATGCTCCGAAATTCTTTGGAAGTGGCATTCCTGCGTTGAATGGATGTGAAATGGAAAAAAAAGTTTCCATTTTTGACATTGAACCGATAGGAGAGGACTTTTTGATAAAGGCCTATCCGGAGGAATCGTGAAGAAGAGACTTTTCATAGGGACTACCGTTTCTATACCAGAGCCAGAACTTAAAGAAATAAAAAAAGAAATGGCCGCGTTAGAAATATCTGGAAAGTGGGTTGAAGAACATAACCTCCATTTTACATACAGGTTTCTTGGCGAGGTTCTTTCACCGTTCATCCCTGAAATTTCAAAAAGTTTGAGAAGTCACCTATCGAACGTTAATAAAGTAGAGGCAGAGTTAAAAGGCTTGGGCGTCTTTCCAAACTCTAAACATCCGAAAGTTTTATGGATAGGGATTAGCGCGCCGGGTATTGAAGTGATAAAGGAAGCTGTTGATGCATCACTCAAGCCGTTTGGTTTTAAAGAAGAAAAACAAAAGTTTGTTCCGCACGTAACTGTTTTAAGGATAAAAAGGTTCAAACACAGAATAAAATTTTCAAATTATCTTAACCGTATGAAAGAGCATCTCTTTTTGAAAATGACAATAAAAGAGGTATCTTTAGTAGAGAGCGTGCTTACTTCGGAAGGGCCAATATACAAAAATTTGGAAACGGTGGAATTGGGATGAATGTTCAACTTTTAGTGCCACCCGTAGTTGGTGGAATAATAGGTTACTTTACAAACTACGTTGCGATAAAAATGCTTTTTCGACCCAGGAAGGCTGTTTACATAGGAAAATGGAAAGTGCCTTTCACGCCGGGACTTATACCGTCTAAGAGAGATAAACTGGCAGCCTCCATTGCAAAGGTTGTTAAGGAGAATCTTTTAACGGAAGAGACGGTAAGGAAAAGACTCAACGAAGAAAAGGTGAAAATAAGCATAGAAGCTCTTGTGGACAAAGGCTTAGACCGTTTACTTGACTCCATGCCTGAATATATAGAAAAGATGACCTTTTCTATAGCTGACAGAAGACTTTTTGAGGTGTTAAACATAACAGATGTGGAAAAAATGATAGGAAAAGTAGTTAATTACGTTTATGAAAAAAAAACAACGTTGAGGGACATTTTCCCGGAGGCTATTTTAAGAAAGAAAGAGGAAATAATTGGTAGTTTAACTAAAAAGCTTATTGAGGTGGCCAGAGAAAAGATAAATTCTGAAGAATTTTTAGACCTGATTGCGGACAGGATACAGAAATTTATGGAAACATCAGGAAAAATTCCCGATGTAGTTATATTTAGGAAACCTGTAAAAGTCATATCAGATACGATAGCTGCTAAAATAGTGAAGACTTTGAACGAAACGGTGGAGAGTCCGCTTTTTGTAGAAGCTGCAAAAAGTTACATATCCCGTACTTTTGACAGATTTTTAGAAAAAGAGATTGTAGAGTTAGTAGGAAAAAAATATGATAGAGAGTCTTTAACAAGGAGGTTAACGGCTATCGTATATGAAAACTTCAACACACCGATAAGAAAATTACCCTTTGTGAGGGATAAAACTTACACTTTAATTGCCGGCTGGATGAGAGCATTGATTGATAAAAACAGAGAATTGTTGATTGAGAACATCTCTTTAAAGTTGCTTGAGCTTATAGAAAAAGAACTTCCCGTGATTATGGAGTCTATGGATATAGAAAATCTTGTTGCTGAAAAGGTTAACTCGCTCCCAATAGATGAGGTTGAAGGGATAGTTTTAAGATTAATTGACGAAGAACTTAGATACATAACTCTTTTGGGTGGCATTTTGGGTTTTATAATAGGGGCTTTTCAGGATGTTCTTTTTTTCGTAAAATAAATCATAAAGCCATTTGGTTTAACATTTAGATTTAAAAATTATTTTGTTTGTTTTTGTTTTATTAAACATATTTTAAAGGGTTGGAAATGGTAATCTTTAGGGAGCGGGAGGTTTCTAAATCAACACTTCTCATATCTTTGTTGGTAGTTTTCTTTTTCATCGTCTTTTTTGGATTCAGTTTCATAATAAGAACGATAAAAGTTTATAGAACCGATGATGCCTTTATCATAAACCGTCTCGGGCAGATAAGAGGTTCTATCCAGAGATACGCCAAACTGGAAATTATAAAGTCGCCCGAAGCTGTTAGAATTAAAAACTATGTAAATAAAGCTCTTGAAGAGGTGGACGCAAAATACCTGAACAACAAGTTTCTTGAGAGTTACCAGCAACGGGTGAAGTTCAGGGAATCTTACGTCAAGCTTAAGCGTGTATGGAAGGATTTGGAAAATGCGACATCCGTTCCTGAAATCGTCAGTTTAAGTGAAAAATGCTGGAACTTGGCTGACCAGACGACTACAAAGGCACAGCACATAGCGGAAATAAAGGATAAACAGTTATTGAACATAATTGAAAATGTGAGGAATCTGATATTCAGCATAATTTTCATATTGGTGGTGGCAATTTACTTCTTTGTCAAGAAAGACCTTGAAAAAAATGCCACACTTGATAGTTTAACGCTTTTGTACAATAGAAACTACTTCGGCAGTCAGCTTCAAAGATACATATGGAAAAGCAGGAAGGATAATCTGCCGATTTCTGTGATAATGATAGATGTAGATTTTTTTAAAAAGATAAACGATACTTATGGTCATACAAAGGGTGATGAGGTTCTTGCAAGGATAGCACAGATAATAAGGAAGCAGATAAGGGATTCTGACCTTGCATTTAGGTACGGGGGTGAGGAGTTTCTGGTTGTTCTTCCCGGAATTTCTTTGAACAAGGCCAGGAAAATTGCTGAAAGGATAAGGGAAGCTGTTAAAAATGCGGATTTTGGAATAAGAAGACAGGTTACGGTAAGTTGCGGAGTGACTGAGTACAGAGCAGGTGATACGCTGAGAGATTTTATTGAAAGGGCAGATAAAGCTCTCTACCGGGCGAAGGCGCTTGGTAGAGATAGATGTGAGTTCTTATAGTTCACAATCTGTCAAGGTAGCTTTTCAGCCTTTCTACGCCTTCCGCTAATTGGTTAATGTTCCTCGTATATGCGAACCTTATGTAGTTTTCAGTTCCGTTTTTTCCAAAATCGACGCCTGGCGTAACGGCAACGTGGATGTTTTCCAAAAGTTCTTTTGCAAATTCAAAGGAGTTTTTACCGTATTTAGAGATGTTCGCCCATATGTAGAAGGCGCCTTCGAGTTTTGCGTCTATGTCAAATAATGGTGAAAGGGCGTTAAGGAGGTAGTTCCTCCTCTTTCTAAATGTTTCTGTCACTTTTGAAAGGTATTGATAATCAAAGGCACCAAGAACTGCATACTGGCTTATTGTTGGGGCGCTTATGAAGAAATTTTGAAGTATTATCTCTGCTTTTCTCATTAGGTTCTCAGGCAGAATTATCCAGCCAAGGCGGAATCCAGGCATACAGAAATATTTTGAAAAACCACTGATTACGATAGCTCTATCGGAAAATTCAAGGGCCGTGTGTTCTTTTTTGTCATAAACGAGACCGTGGTAGATTTCGTCTGATATAAACCATATATTTTTTTCGTCGGCCGTTTCTATGAGCTTTTTAAGATTTTCTTTCTCATAAACGTTTCCTGTGGGATTTGAGGGAGAGGGAATGTGAACTGCTTTAACATTGCTGTTTTCTTCTAACATATCAGGTGTTAGCTGGTAGTTTGTGCTTTTGTTAACAGGAACAAAAACAGGATCGATGCCCAGGACCTTTGCAAAATTTTTGTAGCAAGGGTAGGATGGGTCTGTAAGCAGTATCTTTTCACCAAAGTCAAGGAGTATGGAGTAGGCCACTAAAAAGGCGCCTGACGTACCTGGTGTTACTGCTATCCTTGAGGGGGATATGTCGATGCCGTACTTTCTGTGGTAAAACTCTGCAATCTTTTCTCTCAAAGGTAGCAGTCCAAGGCTTTCAATGTAACCGTTTTTCCCATCTTTAATGGCTCTTTCTGTCTCTTCCCACACCTGTGGTGGTGGTTGAAGGTCTGGTTGACCAACTTCAAAGTGAATGGTATCTCCGTATCTGCCGGCTTCCCTGACAATGTCCATA
>NZ_JALVIW010000099.1:0-2453 GCF_027028515.1 Desulfurobacterium sp.
AGCGATCAGGCCAGCGTTCAGATTCCAAATAGTAATAACCCTGCCTGCCTGATAAGCTGGTTTTTTTCTGATTAAGGGTTTTTACAAAACAAGGAAAAATGAATGGTTTTTATAAAGCAAAGATACGCCACGAAATAAAAAAACAGAAAATATAGGTCTTAATTATTCTTTGTTTTTAATTTCCCTATATATTAAAACAAGTAGTGAAAAACTTGAAACAATTATTCCTGTAAGGAAAATTAAAGAGAAAATAAAAGTAACGGCAAATAGCACATAAGTTTCAAAGGAATCTGGTTTAACTACTTTGAGTATAGGAGAAATAAGAGCAAATGTAAAAGTAACAGGGTTATAGGAATACATTATCCACTTAAAAACCTTTTTTCTCCACCTGTCGTCTGTGTTTTTCCAGTTGTAGTAGGAAAGGACTGATAATCCTAATGGAAACAGAAAAGCAAAGCCGACAAATATTCCTATTTTCCAGTGTAGGCCGTAGGAAATAAACCCTATAAGTATTCCCATTGTTGAGAGGATTGAACCGGTAGCAACTAACCGTTTGTTTATGGAATTGACAACAGACTGTACTACCATAGCAATTAACAGTAGAATAGGATTAAGCAGAACCCCCATCAGAATAGCAATATACAAGATTATTCTTTTTCCCCTTGAGAGAGTATTTGTCTTCTTCTGCATATTTTCACTCCTGTATTGAACTCTGTGTGGTTTTGTGATATAAGTAATTATACAATAGAGAGATAGTGAGGTGTTAAATGAGAACAAAATGGGTTTATTTAAACGAAATTAACAGACTACCTGAAGATATTAAAACAAAGTATGGGAAAGTATTTGGTCAAATATTTCACAACCGTGGATACAAGATTATTCGTCCAGAGTTAAAGTATTTTCCGAAAGCCGAAAATTATCCTAAGATAGAACAGGTTGCTTCAAGAATTATAGAATGGATAAACAATGGTGAAAAAATCGGTATCTTTGGTGATTATGATGTTGATGGGATAACTTCGGTAGTTATTTTTACGGAACTTCTTGATAGATTAGGCGTAAAATACAGCGTAAAGTTCCCTACAAGGGAAACCGGTTACGGAGTTAAAAAAAAGGATATAGACCATTTTATCCGTGAAGGAATAAAAAAGGTTATTCTTTTTGATAACGGAACTTCCTTTAATGAAGTATTAAGGTATGCAAGGGAGAATGGAGTAGAGGTAATAGTAGTAGATCACCACGAGGAAAAAGAAAAAACAGAAGTAGAACTTCTGTTAAATCCAAAGGCTGATAATGTAGAACTTTTCCGTGATCTCTGTACAGCAGGATTGAGTTTTTACCTGACCGGCGTAATTAATTCAAAAATGGGAAAGCCGTTGGTGATGAAAAAACTACTTCCGATAACGGCTGTAGGGACAGTTGCAGATGTCGTACCGTTAAGTGATATAAATAGGATAATTGTAAGAAATGGAATGACTAAGTTTGACGAAACAGAACAAATAGGATTAAAACAGTTAAAAGAGCTATCTGGTATAAAAGAGGTTAATGAATACAGTATTGGTTTTATAATAGCTCCACGTTTAAACGCTGCTGGAAGACTGTCAGATCCCTACATAGCTTATCAGCTCTTAAAAACCGATAGTGAGTTAGAAGCATATAAAATAGCCAACGAACTTGAAAGGTTAAACAGGAAAAGACAGTATGAAACTGATAAGGCATTAGAAAGTCTATTACTGCAAATTAATCCTAAAGATAAGGTAAACATTTTAACAGGAAAGTTTAAAAAGGGAATTGTTGGAATCCTTGCAGGAAAAATTGCACGGCTTACCAGCAAACCTACGATAGTGGGAACAGAAGTGAACGGAATAGTTTACGCTTCAGGAAGAAGTGTAGAAGGCGTAAACATAGTTGACCTTTTAAGTCAGGTAAGGGATCTTTTAATCACCTATGGTGGCCACGATATGGCGTGTGGCTTGGCTTTTGAGATTAAAAATATAGAAAAACTAAGAGAAAGATTAAATCTCCTGCTTTCCGATTTTGAATATGAACAGGTAATTGAGATAGATTTACCACTTGATATTAACTACTGGACTCCACAAAGGGCTTCCTTCCTGGAAAAGGTTGGACCGTACGGAAACGGAAATGAAAGACCTGTTTTTTCCTCGTTTGCAGAAGTGGTAAATGTTAAAGAATACAACAAGTTATACATTCTCGGTGTTAAAGAAAAGGGTCGGTACTATAAGGTAAAGGCTTGGAAGTCTGAAGTTCCCTCGATACAGAAAGGAAAAGTAGAAATTGCCTATAGTATAATAGGCAAAAGAAACGGAGAAGAACCTGAAATATTCTTGAAAGGAATAAGGGATGGAGATAGAGGAGATCAATAAGTATCTCAAGGAATATGCAGAAAAGCTAAAGAGTTATTTAAGAAAGCATTTATGGTTTGCACGGCGGGTAGT
>NZ_JALVIW010000100.1:0-2412 GCF_027028515.1 Desulfurobacterium sp.
ATCATTGAAACTCTAATCACCATTTTTGTGATGTTGTTAGTCTTTATCAATATCCTCATAAACCCACCCATAGGAAAAACAGGAAAGCTGTCTGCTAAAACCCAGGCCGTTATAATGCGTTTAATTGCTTTATTAATGTTGCTTGCTGTAATATACGGCTATTATCCGTTCTTTACAGATTGCGTATTTTATCTGAAAACAGGAAATAGTTATTTAAAAAAGCAAGTATGCGTAGTAGAGAAAACAGTTCAATTTCCCATTCTATTTTTTATCAAAAAGACTGTAATTTGTAAAAATGGTGAAAGTTTTGAAATGAATTTAACTTTCAAAAATTTCTTTCCCGGAGAAAAGGTTGTTGTTTGCTTTCTGCCTAAAAGCAGAATAATTGTTAAAGAAGAGATATTGAGTTCTCCATATGAGAAAAGAAATCATTAAACAGATACATTCTTTATTATTTCCCCTATAATGTCCTGTCTTTCTTTCCACATTTCGGCTATCTCTCTGTGGACTTTATAGACTTTCTTTCCACTCTTACAGCCACCCACACGGCACTCTAAAGGTTTTAATGGAATACCGTTGTAGGTAAGACCGTGTAGAATGCACCTATCTTTCTTTTTGAAAACGCAGGAACCGTATTTCATTATGGGAATAAAGGGAGCATACAGTTCTTTTCCACATTCAGTCCATCTCGGAGCAATTATGAAAATTTCTCCTTTTTCAGAATCGGAAAAGTAGTAATCAATTACAAGGAACTTTTCAAATATTTCTTTCAGGGAATAGCCCTGAGATTTGAAGTATTCTATTAGTGCAACGGCCTCTTCCGGTGTCGGCCAGCCTACTCTGAATGAACAGAGTCTCTGACAGTATTCACAGTTGCAGGAGTATTCCTGAACTTCCATTTTCTCCTCTTATGCCGTTAAAATTGCTCACATATAGTTCTTTCGAGAGAAAAGTATAACAGAATATCTTGCTCTTATCAATATACACTTGACTTAAGAGAAAAGAACCGTTAAACTTACCCGTAGAAAAACTTTATATCGGGAGGATTAATATGGTAGAAGTAAAGTTTAAATGTGACCTTTGTGGCCGTAAGTTCAAAATCGGTCAGGAGATCGGAAAAGTAATTATCAAGTTAGAAAACGGGCTAATTAAAGACTTTAAAATCGGTTGTGATGACTGTGCAGAAAGAGGAGATATCGTTATTCCCCTGCACGGTATCCTGTTTCCCTCTTTCTCCGCAAAAGATTTTGCCAAAGAACTGCTTAGGATAGTGGTATCCAACAAACCTACTCCCGAAATTGAGGAAAAGATCGTTAGTTTTATAAGCACGATCTATACGGCCAAATCTGACATTTTAGGGCATCTGTATGCCATAATGCTAAAGGCTGAAGAAAGAGAAATGGCAGGTATAAAGTAGTGGTATTTATACTCCTGGCCGAAATAATGGCAGGGATATACCTAAAAGTTATAACCACTCCTGCTTTCAAGGTGGGAGTGGTTATTTCTTTTTTCTGTCTGCTGATAGGAGATAGGATTATGGCAAAGGATCTTAAATGGAGTATGTTTTACTACTTTTTAGGTATATTAGTGTTTTCGGTGGCATTATACTCTTGTGTGTCGAAAACGTAAACCACTTGACATTTTCCTGTAAAATCTGCTATAATATAAACAGCAAGGTTGGGGTGTAGCCAAGTGGTAAGGCAGTGGACTTTGGATCCACGATTCGCAGGTTCGAATCCTGCCGCCCCAACCATTACAGGAGAATAGGGTGTTCTTGAGATAACTCCGACACTCTCTACCCCCTACTGAGGGATACGGCACCTCCCCCCATCGTGCCCTCCAGAGTGTTACCCGGGGAAGTTCCCCGGGATTTTTTAACGGGAAATCCTCCAAGTTTCTGTATAGTTTCCTCCTATACAGTTAAGAGGGGGTTGCAACCCCCTCTCTTTTTTATTTCTTTGGCCTGTATTTCTCAATCAGGGATAAAATGGTATTGCTGTATTTAAACTGAACGCTGTCGGCAATGCTTTTTAGCAGGTTGTCAATCTCTTTGTATTTCTGTGCTTTTCCTTTCTTGAGTGCTTCTCTTTTCTCTTCATTAAGGGCTTCCCACAGGTAAAAGTCCTTGGCAAGCTGGTAGAGCAGGTTGCCCTTAATGAGAGCACGGTAGTGAGCTTTTTCCTCTTCTGTTCCCTCTCCGAGGATTACCTTTTTTATCCCCTCAAGCAGTTCTTCTTCCCTTGAAGAAATTTTTAACGCCTCAGGTAAAATGCGAATCTCCTCAACAACCTTTTCTTTCCTGGATTCAAGTTTCCTGATAGTCTGCTCAAGGGAACTTTTCTGTTTCTTGAGCTTTTCAAGCTCTTCCGTGCTCTTTTTAATCTTTTCCATTATAGAACGATACTTCTTAAT
>NZ_JALVIW010000101.1:0-20109 GCF_027028515.1 Desulfurobacterium sp.
TGGAGACAACGTAACATTTGAAGTAGAACTACTCAAACCTGTAGCTATAGAAGAGGGACTCAGATTTGCTATCCGTGAAGGTGGTAGAACTGTAGGTGCAGGTGTTGTTACTGAGATTTTAGACTAAGAGGGGTAGGTAATGGCTCAGGATCGCATAAGAATAAAACTTATGGCTTATGATCATAGATTACTTGATAGATCAGTGCAGGAGATAATTGATACAGTGAAGAGGACTGGCGCCATTGTTGCCGGTCCTATTCCTCTTCCGACAAAACGTTCCGTATGGAGCGTAATAAGGTCTCCGCACAAGTACAAGTATTCGCAGGAGCAGTTTGAGATAAGGAGACATAGGAGACTTCTTGATATTAAGAATCCAAAACCTCAAACCGTGGAAGCGCTCATGGATCTCAAGCTTCCCGCCGGTGTTGATGTAGAGATTAAGCTTGACTAATAAAGAGGTGAAACAATGAAAGGAATCCTCGGTAGAAAGATTGGTATGACGCAAGTTTTTACTGAAGACGGAAAGGCACTTGCCGTTACTGTAATAGAGGCAGGTCCGTGTACTGTTGTTCAGAAAAAGACAGAAGACAAAGACGGCTATACTGCTCTTCAGCTTGGCTTTATGGAAAAAAACAAGGCTGAGAGTAAGTTTCCAAAGCCACTTTTAGGCCACTTTAAAAAGGCTGGTATTAAGCCGGTAAGATTTCTTAAAGAAGTTAAATTTGATGATGTTGATAAGTATGACGTTGGTGACAAAATAACCGTTGAAATTTTCCAGCCTGGCGAAAAGGTGGATGTGACGGGAACATCAAAAGGTCGCGGTTTCGCCGGTTACCACAAGAGATGGGGCTTTGGTGGTGGTAGAAAGTCTCACGGTTCAGACTTCCACGAAGGTCCTGGTTCAATAGGTGCCTGTGCATTCCCCGGCAGAGTGCACAAGGGTAAGAAAATGGCAGGACACTATGGTAATGCACAGGTTACGGTTAAGAACCTTGAAATCGTTGATGTAATTCCGGAGAAAAACCTTATTCTTGTTAAAGGTGCTATTCCAGGACATAAAGGCTCCTTTGTAGTAGTTAAAGGAAAGTAAGGGGTGAACTATGGAAATTAAGGTGTTGAATACTGCAAATCAGGAAGTTGGGACTGTTTCTATAAGTGATGACATAGCTAATGCGCCTATAAAGAGCCACGTTATATGGGAAACAGTTAAGTGGCAGCTTGCAAAGCGCAGGAGAGGAACCCACTCTACCAAGACGAGAGCTGAAGTTAGAGGTGGTGGAAGGAAGCCTTGGCCTCAGAAGCACACAGGAAGGGCAAGACAGGGCTCTATCCGTGCACCTCAGTGGGTAGGTGGTGGAGTGGTTTTTGGTCCAAAGCCAAGAGATTACTCTTACAACTTACCTAAAAAGGTTAGGAAGGTTGCCCTTAGAAGTGTTGTAGCGGGTAAGCTTGGTGATGGTTCAATAATCGTTGTTGAAGATTTTGCCTTTGAAACTCCAAAGACAAAGCAGGCTGTTGAGTTTCTCAAGAATCTTGGACTTGAAAATGAGAAGGTTCTGATTGTTGTTCCTGAACTTGAAGAGAACACATGGAAGTCTTTCAGAAACCTTCCAAACGTAAAGCTTCTTGAAATTGACGGATTAAACGTTTATGACATGCTCTGCTACGATAAGTGCATCTTCTTCAAATCCACTCTACCTAAATTAGAGGAGAGGTTATCAAGATGAAGACTCCTTATGATATAATCGTCCGTCCGATTGTAACGGAAAAGAGCGTTCGCCTTGCGAACATGGAAGTTAAGAGTTCAAAGACAAAAGAGACCAGGAAGATTACGAAGATTACTTTTGAAGTGGCAATGGATGCTACAAAGCCGGAGATAAAAGAGGCTGTAGAAAAGATCTTTAATGTTAAGGTTGATAAAGTTAACACCATGGTTGTTAAAGGTAAAAGAAAGGGAATCAGGCTTTTAAAAGGAAAGAAAAGAGACTGGAAGAAGGCTGTAGTAACACTCAAGCCGGGATACGAAATTGACCTTGAGAACTTGTAAGTAAGAGGAGTTGAGCAATGGGAATAAAGAAGTTTAAACCATACACCCCGAGCAGACGTTTTATGACTGTTTCCGACTTCTCAGAGATTACAAAGAAAGAGCCTGAGAAGTCACTTACTGTTGGTTTTGTAAGGGGAACAGGTAGAAATAACCAGGGAAGAATTACCACGAGACACAAAGGTGGTGGACATAAAAGAAGATACAGGATTATTGATTTCAAGAGGGACAAAATAGGTATTCCTGCAAAGGTTGCTTCTATTGAGTATGATCCAAACAGGTCTGCCAGGATTGCTCTTCTTGTTTATGCTGACGGTGAAAAAAGGTACATAATATGGCCTGATGGTCTCAAAGTTGGTGATACTGTTGTTGCCGGTCCAGATGCTGAGATAAAGGTAGGAAATGCCCTTCCACTCAGAAATATACCTGTAGGTACGATTGTTCACAATGTTGAGCTTAAGCCAAAGAAAGGTGGACAGCTTGCAAGATCCGCAGGTTCTTTTGCCCAGCTTATGGGTAAGGTTGGTGACTACGCTCAGCTTAGACTTCCTTCAGGTGAACTTAGACTTGTTCACCTTGATTGTATGGCAACGATCGGTCAGGTCGGAAACATCGATCACGAGAACATTGTTATCGGTAAAGCTGGAAGGTCAAGATGGCTTGGAATTAGACCAACGGTTCGCGGTACTGCAATGAACCCTGTTGATCACCCTCACGGTGGTGGTGAAGGCAGGACATTCGGCAAGCATCCTGTCACACCCTGGGGTCAGCCTACTAAAGGATATAAGACAAGACCTAAACGTAAGTACTCAGACAGATTTATCATTAAACGCAGGACTAAGTAACGGAGGTTTTTGATGGGACGTTCACTGAAGAAGGGTCCCTATGTGAACCCTAAGATTTTGAAGAAAGTCAGAGCCATGAACGAAACTGGTGAAAAGAGAGTCATAAAGGTATGGGATAGAGCCTGTGTTATCGTACCTGAATTTGTTGGACACACATTTGCAGTTTACAATGGACAGAAGTTTATTCCAGTTTATGTTACTGAACAAATGATAGGTCACAGGCTTGGTGAGTTTTCCCTTACCAGAACATTCAGAGGTCACGCCGGACAGAAAGTTGCCAAGAAGAAGTAAGGAGAGGTAAAAGATGGCTGTTGAGAACAGAGACTACTATAAAGAAGGTGAAAGAGGCTTTGCCGCTCCTGTTGAGGCAAGAGCCGTTTGGAGAAAGGCAAGAATGTCAGCCTCTAAAGTAAGGCTTGTTATCGATCTTATAAGAGGCAAGCATGTTGAAGAGGCTCTTGCCATACTTGCTAACTGCCCGAGAAAAGCGGCAAAGATGATTGAAAAGGTTCTCAAAAGTGCTATAGCTAACGCTGAGCAGAAGGGACTTGACGTAGATTCTCTCTTTGTTAAAAAGGCCTATGTTGACGAAGGCCCTACAATGAAGAGGGTAAAACCTCGTGCTATGGGTAGAGCAAACGTTATCAGAAGAAGAACCTGCCACATTACAGTTGTGGTAGGAGAAAAAGAATCAAAATAACGGGGGTAAGCTTTGGGACAGAAAGTACATCCAGTAGGATTTAGACTTGGAATTACAAAAGATTGGGAATCCAGATGGGTTGCCAAAGAGAAAAGCAAGTATGTTAACTTCCTTCATGAAGACCTTAAGATTAGGAAGCTTATTAAGCAGAAGTACTATCACGCGGGGATTGCCCGTATAGATATTGAGAGGACACTCGACAAGATCAATATCAGAATATGGGCTGCAAGACCCGGCCTTCTCATAGCCAGAAAGGGTACTCAGGTAAGAGAACTTAGAAGAATCCTTGAAGGACTTACAGGGAAAAGTGTCCATATTGATATTGAAGAGGTGAAACATCCACAGCTTAACGCTCAGCTTGTTGCTGAGAATGTAGCTGCTCAGCTAGAGCGCCGTGTGGCGTTCAGGCGTGCGATGAAGCGGGTTATTGCTGATGCTATGAGAGCAGGTGCCAAAGGTATCAAAGTGCAGTGTGCCGGAAGACTTGGTGGTGCCGATATGGCAAGGACAGAATGGTACCGTGAAGGAAGGGTTCCTTTACAAACCATTCGTGCAGATATAGATTATGGCACAGCAGTTGCCCAGACAAAGTACGGTGTTATCGGTGTTAAGGTGTGGATCTACAAGGGTGACGTTTACAAGGATGAAACAGAAGAGATTCTCAAGAGACTCGAAAAAGAAGTAAAAGAAGAAATGGCAAGGGGTGAGTAACCATGTTGATGCCTAAAAGAACGAAATTTAGGAAGCAGCAGAGAGGAAGACTCAAAGGTAAATCATATAGAGGCAACACTCTTTCATTTGGTGATTACGGTATTCAGGCCCTTGAGCCCGGTTATATCACGACTAACCAGATAGAGGCTGCAAGGGTTGCAATGACAAGAACTATGAAAAGAGGCGGTAAAGTCTGGATAAGAATCTTTCCAGACAAGCCTTACACTAAAAAGCCTCTCGAAACTCGTATGGGTAAAGGAAAGGGTAACGTTGAAACGTGGGTAGCACCTGTTAAGCCTGGAAGGATAATGTTTGAAGTTGCAGGTGTTGCTGAAGACGTTGCTATGGAAGCTTTAAGGCTTGCTGTTTTTAAACTTCCCATTAAGTGTAGAATCGTTAAAAGGGAAGAAATATAAGTATCAAGGGGTAAGCAATGAAAAAGTTGACAGAAGATTTGAGGGCTAAAAGCACTGAAGAGCTCAAAAAC
The DNA here is from genome assembly GCF_027028515.1 of Desulfurobacterium sp. NCBI lineage: Bacteria > Pseudomonadati > Aquificota > Aquificia > Desulfurobacteriales > Desulfurobacteriaceae > Desulfurobacterium > Desulfurobacterium sp. Next base: position 4,788 of record NZ_JALVIW010000101.1, read on the forward strand.
ATGGTTGTCGAGCTCAAGGAGAGCCTTTTGAAAATGAGATTTAAAAATGCCTTTGGTCAGCTTGAAAGTACGGCTGACATTAGAAAAACAAAGAGGCAGATTGCTCGCATTCTGACTATTCTCAGAGAGCGTGGAGTGAAGCTCTAATCTGGAGGAAGTAATGGCTGAAACGAGAGTTAATAGAAGAAAAGTAAGGGTAGGTGTCGTTGTAAGCGACAAGATGGATAAGACGGTAGTTGTTCGTGTTACAAGGGAATTCAGACACCCTGTTTACGGTAAAAGGGTTAAGTTTTCCAAAAAGTACATGGCACACGATGAGACAAATCAGTGTCAGGTTGGTGACGTTGTGAAAATTATGGAAACAAGACCCCTCTCAAGACATAAGAGATGGAGAGTTATTGAAATTATTGAAAAAGCCAAGAAACTTGGTGAGTAAATCCCCGCAAGAGGAGTAGAGCTATGATTCAGGTTCAAACATATTTAAACGTTGCAGATAATACAGGGGCGAAAAAAGTTCAGTGTATAAGGGTGCTTGGCGGTTCAACCAGAAGGTATGCGTCCCTCGGGGATGTTATCGTTGTTGCCGTTAAAGACTCTATCCCAAACGCAACTGCCAAGAAAGGAGAAGTTTACAGGGCGGTTGTTGTTAGAACAAAGAAAGAGGTAAGACGCCCTGACGGGACATACATAAAGTTTGACGACAATGCAGTCGTTATACTCAACAAGCAGGGTGAACCCCTTGGTACCCGTATTTTAGGTCCTGTTGCAAGGGAAGCGAGACAGAAAGGATTTACTAAAATTGCTTCACTTGCGCCGGAAGTTATTTAAGGGAGGATTCTAATGGCTAAGAAGAAGTTCAAAATAAAGGCCGGTGACAAGGTTGTTGTTATTGCCGGCAAGGATAAAGGAAAGGTAGGAAAGGTTCTCAAAGTGCTTCCAGAGGAAGAGAGGGTTATCGTTGAAGGTGTAAGAATCATCAAAAAGCACCTTAAACCAAGCCAGAAGTATCCTGAAGGTGGCATTATAGAAAGAGAAGCACCTATTCACATAAGTAACGTTATGCTTGCTGATCCTAAAGATGGAAAGCCAACAAGGGTTGGTATCAGGTTTGAAAACGGTAAGAAAATTAGGTATGCTAAGCGTTCAGGCGCCGTTATTGATGAAATCAGCAAACCGGCGGGTCGGTAATCCGCGCGTTTTAAGGAGGAAAGATGGCTGAGAAGTACGTTCCAAGACTTAAAGAGATGTATAAGAAGGAGATTATACCTGCACTTCAGAAGAAGTTTAACTACAAGAACGTTATGGAGATTCCAAAAATAGAAAAGATTGTAGTTAACATGGGTGTTGGTGAAGCCGTTCAAAACATTAAAGCTCTTGAAAATGCCATGAGAGATCTTGAACTCATTACAGGTCAAAAGCCTTCCGTGAGGAGGGCGAAAAGGTCAGAAGCTGGATTTAAGCTTCGTCAGGGAATGCCTATTGGTGCTAAAGTTACGCTTAGAGGCGACAGAATGTACGATTTCCTTGACAGGCTTATCTCAATTGCCCTTCCAAGGGTTAGAGACTTTAAAGGTCTTTCGCCAAGATCTTTTGATGGAAGAGGAAACTATAATTTTGGTTTGACTGAACAGGTTGTTTTCCCTGAAATAGACTACGACAAGGTGGATGCTATCAGGGGAATGAATATAACTATCGTCACGACTGCAAAAACGGATGAGGAAGCCAAAGCTCTGCTTGAAGCTTTTGGATTCCCATTCAGGAAATAACAGTAGGGAGGCATAATGGCAAGGAAAGCTTTGATTGTAAAAGCTCAGAAAGAGCCAAAGTATAAAGTCAGAAAGTACAACAGATGTCCAATATGTGGACGTCCAAGAGGTTTTATAAGAGAGTTTGGTATGTGTAGACTCTGTTTCAGAACGCTTGCTCTCCAGGGTAAAATTCCTGGAGTCAAAAAGGCAAGCTGGTAAAAACACGATGGAGAGGTAAGGCAAGATGATGATGGATACTGTTGCAGATTTTCTTTCAAGAATTCGCAACGCCAACCTTGTATATAAAGAGTATGTAGATGCGCCATACTCAAAGGTGAACGAGGCAATTGCAAATATTCTCAAAGAGGAAGGATTTATAAAAGACTACGAGATCGTAGAGGTTCCATTTAAGAGGACAAAAAATCCTGATAACAAGAAGAAGCTCATCAGAGTTCACCTTAAGTACGGTCCAAACAGAGAAAGAGTTATAAACGAGATAAAAAGAATTTCTAAACCTGGTAGAAGGGTTTACGTTGGTGTTGAAGATATTCCACTTGTTAAAGCGGGACTTGGTGTTGCCATTCTCTCCACCAATAAAGGTATTATTCCCGGTTACAAAGCGAGGAAGCTTGGTGTAGGTGGAGAAGTTCTCTGTTATGTATGGTAAAACCAGAAATTTTAGAAGGAGTGGAGCTATGTCAAGAATAGGTAAGATGCCTGTTGAGATACCTCAGGGAGTAACGGTTGAAGTAAAACCGGGAAACCACGTTGTTGTTAAGGGACCGAAAGGTCAGCTTGAATTCACTTTTAATCCGAAACTTACAATTAAGGTGGAAGACAACAAGGTAATTGTTGAAAGGCCTAACGACGAAAAGCAGATGAGGGCTCTTCACGGAACAACCAGAGCCATAATAAATAATATGGTAACAGGTGTTTCTAAGGGTTTTGAAAAGGTTCTCGAAATTAAAGGTCTTGGTTATAGGGCTTTTGTTAAAGGGAAAACACTTGAATTACACCTTGGTTTTTCCCATCCTGTCCTCTACCAGATTCCTGAAGGTATAGAGATAGAGGTTGACAGAGATAACAACGTTTTTGTTCGCGGCATAGACAAGCAGAAGGTTGGTCAGGTTGCCGCTGAGATCAGATCCTTTAGACCTCCTGAACCTTACAAGGGTAAAGGTATAAGATACAGAGGCGAAAGAATCATTCTTAAAGCTGGTAAGTCAGCTAAGAAGTAATCTCTTTACTAAGAGGGGTAAAAATGGCTAAGATGACGAGAAAAGAGCGAATAGCAAAGAAACATAGAAGAGTTAGAAAGAAAGTCTTTGGTACACCTGAAAGGCCGAGACTTGCTGTTTATAAAAGCCTTAAGCATATGTATGCCCAGATTATTGACGATACAAAGGGCGAGACGCTTGTTGCTGCTTCAACGCTTGACAAAGAGGTTAGAGAGAAGGTTAAAGGTCTCTCTAAAACTGAAGCGGCAAGGGTTGTTGGTCAGGTTATAGCTGAGAGGGCAAAAGCTAAAGGTATTACTTCTGTTGTATTTGACAGAGGTGGTTTTATCTATCACGGTAGAATCAAAGCAATAGCCGAAGGTGCCAGAGAAGGTGGCTTAGAATTCTAAGGAGGTAATTGATGGCTAAGAGGGTTAAACCTGAAGGTTTAGAGCTAAAAGAGAGACTTGTTCATATTAACAGAAACGCTAAAGTAGTTACGGGTGGTAGAAAATTTAGTTTTACCGCCTTTGTAGTTGTTGGTGATGGAAACGGCGTTGTTGGATTTGGTAGAGGTAAGGCGTCTGAAGTTCCAGATGCTATCAGAAAGGCTACCGGAGATGCCAAGAAAAACTTAATAAAAATTCCGGTTGTTGATGGTACTATACCTTTTGAAATTCAGGAAAGATTCGGGGCATCAACCATTATTATGAGACCGGCTGCCCCTGGTACTGGAGTTATTGCATCAGCTCCAGTTCGTGCAGTTCTTGAGTCAGCCGGTATTACTGATATTCTTACGAAAGTTATAGGTTCAACAAACCCACACACCGTTGTTAGGGCTGTTATTAAGGCTCTTGAAAAACTTAAACTTCCTGAAGAGTTTGCCCAGCTTCGTGGTGTATCTACCGAAGAGCTTAGAAGACGCTGGAAGCTTCCGGGAAGAAGAATTACGCCGGAAGGCGAGATTATCAGGAGGTAATAGATGGCTAAGGTTAAGATAACGCTTGTAAGAGGGCTTGCCGGAAAGAGTAAAAAGAAGAGAGCCACACTTGAGGCTCTTGGTCTGAGAAAAAGAGGAAGAAGCACTGTTAAAGAGCTAAATCCTGCTATCGAAGGGATGATAGATAAGGTTAGAGAGCTTGTAAAAGTAGAACCACTGGAGGAGTGAAATGGAACTTAAATTACATAACCTGAAACCAAATAAAGGTGCTGTTAGAGAGAAAAAGAGAGTTGGTAGAGGTCATGGTTCTGGTGTTGGTAAAACTTCCGGTAGAGGGCAAAAAGGCCAGAAGGCTCGTTCCGGATGGAGTGGAGGAACAAGACCGGGATTTGAAGGTGGACAGACACCTCTTTACATGAGATTTCCAAAAAGAGGATTCTCTAATTATCCTTTCAAGAAAGAGTATGAAGTTGTTAACGTTAAGGACCTTAACAGGTTTGAAGAGGGAACGGAGGTTACTCCTGAGGTTTTGGCTTCTGCAGGACTTGTTGCGAGAAATAAGCCTGTGAAGATTCTTGGGGATGGAGAGATTAACGTTAAGCTCACAGTTAGAGCCCACAAGTTTTCTGCATCTGCCAGGGAAAAGATAGAAGCAGCAGGTGGCGTTTGTGAGATTATAGAGAGGTAATAAATGAACCTTTCCAAGATATTTGCCAATGTGTTTGAAGTACCGGAATTAAAGAAGAGGCTTCTATTTACGTTTGCGCTCCTTGCCGTTTTCAGGCTTGGAGCGCATATACCAACTCCGGGTATTAATGTTGCGGCTCTTTCTGAATTTTTCCAGAGAGCACAGGGGACGATGTTCGGTTTTATGGATGCCTTTTCCGGTGGTGCGCTTTCAAAGCTGACAATTTTTGCACTTGGCGTTATGCCTTACATCAGTGCTTCCATTATAATGCAGCTTTTTACCGTTGCGTTTCCATCTCTTGAAAAACTTGCAAAAGAAGAGGGTGAGTACGGAAGGAAAAAGATTAACCAGTACACCCGCTACGGTTCTGTTGCACTTGCGTTTATTCAGGCTTTGGGTATAGCTATAGGCCTTCAAGGCATGAAAAGTCCTTCAGGTATACCTGTAGTGCCAAATCCCGGTTTCACATTTATTTTTGTCTGCGTTACCACGCTGGTAGCTGGTTCAACATTCCTTATGTGGCTTGGCGAGAAGATAACGGAACATGGTGTTGGTGAAGGTATGTCACTGCTTATCTTTGCAGGTATTGTCAGCAGAATACCTTCATCAGTTATAAACGTGATTACGCAGTTTAAAAGTGGAGAACTTTCACTTTTTAAATTGATAGGAATTATCCTTATTATTCTTACAATGACTGCACTTGTAATATACGTTGAAATGGCAGAAAGGAGAGTTCCTCTTCAGTATGCCAAACGCTCAACGCCTCAGGTTGGCGGAACATACACCAGTTTTCTGCCTATAAAGCTTAACCCTGCTAACGTTATTCCTATTATCTTTGCGGCATCAATTATGATGTTTCCAGCAACAATAACAAAGTTTATCCACGCTTCCTGGGCTCAGAAGATAGCTCAGATTCTTACACCTGGAACACCAACCTATCTGATTATTTACGGTGTGCTTATCTTTTTCTTCACCTACTTTTACACTGCAGTTATCTTCAATCCTGAAGAGATTGCCGACAACCTTAACAAGGCAGGTGGTTTTATTCCGGGTGTTAGAGCCGGTAAGGACACGGTTGAATATCTTGACAGGATCGTTTCAAGATTGACCTTTGCAGGTGCCGTTTTCCTTACAGCCATAGCTATTGTTCCTCTCATAATTATGCAGAAAATGCATTTCCCGTTTTACTTTGGCGGAACGGCACTTCTGATCGTTGTTGGTGTTGCCCTTGATACATTGAGAAGGATAGAGGCTTTTGCTCTGAACGTTTCTTACGAAGGATTCTTAGGAAAGAGAAAGAGACGCAGGAGAACTGGATTTGGGGGAGTAAGATGATAAAAGTTATATTCCTGGGACCTCCGGGAGCCGGTAAGGGGACTCAGGCTGTGAGAATAGCGGAAAAGTATGGAGTTCCTCACATTGCTACCGGTGATATCCTCAGGGCGGCTGTTAAAGAGGGAACGGAGCTTGGAAAGCTTGCAAAGTCTTACATGGACAAGGGAGAGCTTGTTCCTGATGATGTAATAATAGGCATTATAAAAGAGAGGCTTTCTCAGGATGATGTTAGAAAGAACGGTTTTATCCTTGATGGATTTCCAAGAACGCTTCCTCAGGCTGAAGCTCTTGATGAACTTTTAAAAGAGATAGGAATGGAACTTGATAAGGTTATCTACCTTAACGTTGAAGATGAAGAGATAGTTAAAAGACTTCTTGCAAGAGGAAGGGCAGACGATAAGGAAGACGTTATCCGCAATAGGCTTGAGGTTTACAGAAAACAAACAGCACCTCTTATCGATTACTACACCAGCAAAGGTCTTTTGGCAGAGATAAACGGTGTTGGGGATATTGACGAAATTACAGGTAAGATAGAAGAGGCAATAGGAGTAAATGGTTAAAAGGATTAAACCAAAGATAATTTTGAAAAGCCCTGAAGAGGTAGCCAGATTAAGGAATGCAGCGGCTCTAACTATGGAGATTCTCCTTAAAATAGGAGAAGAGGTAAAGCCGGGAGTATCAGCTCTTGATATAGATAAGCTTGCTAAAAGTTACTGTAAAGAATACGGTGTAAAACCGGCCTTTTTAGGGTATGCTGGCTTTCCCGGAGCCATCTGTGTTTCTGTGAATGAAGAGGTTGTCCACGGTCTCCCGACGAAGAAGAAGGTGTTTAAAGAGGGAGACATTGTCAGCCTCGATTTTGGCGTTATAAAAGATGGATTCTATGGTGATGTTGCCATAACGTTTCCAGTCGGGAAAATTTCGGAAAGCGCTGAAAGGCTCTTGAAAGTGACTAAAGAATCTCTCTACAAAGGTATAGAGCAGGCTTTGCCTGGAAACAAGCTTATAGATATTTCCAGGGCTGTACAGAGGTACGTTGAAGGGCACGGTTTTTCGGTTGTAAGAGACTATGCAGGACACGGCCTTGGCAGATCTCTCCATGAAGAGCCGCAAATAACAAACTACGTTTACAAAGGTTATCCTGACATTACGCTGGAGCCGGGAATGACCTTTGCTATAGAGCCGATGGTTAACGAAGGCACCTATAGGGTGAAAGTAAAGAGAGACAGGTGGACGGTTGTTACTAAAGATGGTAAACTATCTGCTCATTTTGAGCACGATGTTGCCATTACGGAAAATGGATATATAATTCTATCGGAAATTTAATTAAAACTAAAAGCTTTTATGAGGAGAAGCATGGCAAAAGAGAAAGGCATTCAAGTAGAAGGAAAGGTTGTCGAGGCTCTGCCCAATGCTTACTTTAAGGTGGAACTTGACAACGGGCATCAGGTTCTTGCTCATGCATCAGGAAAAATGAGGGTTCATTTTATTAGAATACTGCCAGGCGACCGTGTGGTTGTTGAGCTAAGTCCCTACGATCTTACAAGGGGAAGAATTATTTTCAGGAAAGGATAATCCGTCCCTTAAAATAAGACCGCGGCTAACGGCACAAAACTTTAAATGACGGAGAGGTAGAATGAAGGTAAGACCATCTGTGAAGAAGATCTGTCCAAAGTGCAAAATCATCAAAAGAAAAGGCGTGGTAAGGGTTATTTGTGAAAACCCAAAACACAAGCAGAGACAGGGTAAGTAAGGAGGAAAAATGGCAAGGATAGCAGGTGTTGACATTCCTGACAACAAGAAGGTTCCCTATTCACTTGCTTACATTTATGGAATAGGTATTAAAACCGGATTCAAAATCTGTCAGGAAGCCGGCATAGACCCCGAAAAGAGGGTAAAAGATCTTACAGAAGAAGAGATAGCAAAGATCAGAAAGATTATTGAGAACGAGTACAAGGTTGAAGGTGACCTCAGAAAAGAGATTGCCATGAACATTAGAAGGCTTATTGATATCGGTTGTTACAGAGGTATCAGACACAGGCTTGGTCTTCCAGTGAGGGGTCAGAGAACGAGGACTAATGCCAGAACGAGAAAAGGTCCTAAGAAGACGGTAGCCGGTAAGAAAAAGGCTACTAAGAAGTAAAGGAGGTAATTGATGGCAAGAGGCAAAAGAAGAGGTGGTGCCAAGAAGAAGGCGAAAAGAACTGTTGGTTATGCAATAGCTCACATACACACAACATTTAACAATACAATTGTCACCTTTACCGATAAAGAGGGAAACGTTCTTACATGGGCAAGCGGTGGAACGGTGGGTTTCAAGGGTACAAGAAAGAGCACACCTTACGCTGCCCAGCTCGCTGCTGAAAAAGCCGCTAAGAAAGCCATTTCAGATTATGGTGTTAAGGACGTTGAAATCTGGATTAAGGGAAATGGTGGTGGCAGGGAGACTGCTATTAAAGCAATAGCGGCTACCGGTTTAAATGTAAAAGTGATTAAGGATGTTACTCCTATTCCTCATGATGGTTGCAGACCACCAAAGAGAAGAAGAGTTTAATGGAGGTAGTTGATGGGTAGATATACAGGACCAAAATGGCGTATAGCTCGCCGTTTAGGCGTTAACATTTATGTTGGGGAAGAGAAATCTCAGAAAGGGAAGGCTATTACAGATAGAAGACCATATCCTCCAGGACAGCACGGGAAGAGCAGGAGGAAGATTTCTTACTACGGCCGTCAGCTTATGGAGAAGCAGAAGGTTAAGTACTACTATGGTGTAAGGGAAGAGCAATTCAGGCGCTTCTATGAGATGGCCGAGAGGATGAAGGGACAAACAGGTGAAAACCTCCTTAAACTTCTTGAGAGCAGGCTGGACAATGTTGTTTACAGGTTGGGTTTTGGTAAATCACACAGGCACGCAAGACAGCTTGTTGTTCACGGTCACATTCTCGTAAACGGTAAGAAGGTTAACAGGCCATCCTTCCTTGTTAAGCCGGGAGACGTTATAGAGGTTAAAGAGAAAAGCAGAAACATCCCTGATATTATTTCAGGTATGGAACTTGCTCAGCAGAGGGGAATTCCTTCATGGCTGGAACTTGATGCTGAAAACTTTAAAGGTATTGTTAAGGCAGAGCCTACAAGAGAAGAGATTGAGATTCCAATCGCTGAAAACCTCATCGTTGAGCTCTACTCTAAGTAATAGTTAACCCTTAGTGGAGGAAAATAATGATTGAATTTATCAAGCCGGAAACGTTCCGCTGGGAGGAGCACACCGACACCTACGGAAGGTTTGTCGTTGAGCCTCTGGAGAAAGGATACGGTGTTACTGTCGGAAATGCACTGAGAAGGGTTCTACTTTCCTCCATAGAAGGTGCTGCTCCAACGGCTGTTAAGTTTGAAGGAGCATGGCACGAATTTACAACGCTTCCCGGTGTGGTGGAAGATTTAACGGAAATCGTTCTTAACATAAAAGAGTTAAGGTTTGCCCTTTACGGTGATGGCCCTGTATTTATTGAGCTTAGAAAGAAGGGTCCCGGTAAGGTGTTCGCCTCTGACTTTGAGCTTCCTTCTCAGGTTAAGCTTCTTACACCTGATAAGGAGATAGCAACGCTTGATAATGAAAATTCAGAAATAGAGATGCACCTTCGTATAGATAAGGGTAAAGGGTTTGTACTTTCAGAAGAGATTCAGGAAATCTTTGACATAACAACACTCGGATGGATAGCTCTTGATGCTGATTTTTCACCTGTTAGAAAAGTTGCCTTCAGAGTTGAAGATACGAGGGTAGGGAGAAGAACAGATTATAATAAGCTTGTTATGGAGATATGGACTGATGGCGGTGTAACGCCGAAGGAGGCTTTGGCCAAGGCGTGTTCAATCCTTATAGAGCACTTCTCTTCCGTTATGGCAAATCTTACTGAGGCTTCTCCAGAGACGGCAGTTGTAGAGGTTGAAAAGGAAGAAGAAGTAGCTGACACGAAGCTATCGATGACACTTGAGGAAGCCGGCCTGAAGTCAAGGGCTTTAAGGGCACTGAAAGAAGCCGGTCTTGAGACAGTAGGAGATATCGTTAAGCTAACGGAAGCAGATCTTAAGAAGATTAAGGGTCTTGGAAACAAGTCCATTGCTCAGGTGAAAGAGGTTCTTTCCTCATTAGGACTTGAACTTGGAGGTAAAGAATGAGACATAGAATAAAGAGAAAGAAGCTCGGCAGGCCTACAGAGCACAGAGTTATGATGCTCAGGAATCTTGTTACTGACCTTATGGAACATGGTAAGGTTGTTACAACAGTTGCAAGGGCAAAAGAGCTTAGAAGATTGGCAGATAAGGTTATTACAAAGGCGAAAGGTGAGGATAAGGTAAGGGCTTTAAGAGAAGTTTTGGCAATTGTTACCAGAAAAGATGTTGCATTTAAGGTTGTTAACGAAATAGCACCTAAATATGCAGATAGAAATGGTGGTTACACAAGGCTACTTCACTACGATTACAGAAAAGGTGATGCTGCGCCAACGGCTATTGTTATGCTTGTTGAAACAGGAGAAGAGCAGGAATAATTTAGTTTTTTCTATCTCTAAGGAAAGGGGGCTCTAAAGCCCCCTTTTTTGTTTATTTGAAAGTGGTAGAATTACTGTATGATGCGGGAAGAAAAAATTTTAAAAAAACTGTTTTTTATTCTGCTTATACCCTTTCTCTTTTCGTGTGGTTATCGGAAAAGTTTATATCTGTTTTAGTGTTATTATTTTACTGGACTAGATTTATAAATTTTGGTTTTCTTTGATTTTCTAACTAGAAAGTTTATCTTTCCGTTCTGTCTTTACAGGAATTTCAAGTTCAATTTTTTCTTCTCTATCGTCCTGCGGGAAGTTTATTTTTATTCCTGATACGTCAACGAAAGGAAAATCTTTCAGGGCGTTAAGAATAGCATTTTTAATCGCATCAACAGCGTTGGGTGGTAGCCCCGCTCTGTCGTATTTTAGGATTACCTGAAGACGTTGTTTTGCTACGTCTTTACTTGGTTTTTTATTGAAAGGCCAGAATCCCATTTTCAGCTCCCGCCAAATAATTTTCTGAATTTTGATAAAAATCCGTTATCTGCTTCAAGTTTGAGAAAGGGAACCTCTTTTCCAAGTATTCTTTCGGCGATGTTCCTCAGAGCTTTTCCTGCAATAGATTCCTTTACAAGAACGGCAGGTTCGCCTCTGTTTATACAGGCAACCATGTTTTTATCTTCCGGTACTATGCCTATTAACTCAAGACCCAATATTTGAACAACATCTTCGGCATCTAACATGTCTCCGTTTTTTACTTTTGCCGGATCGAGTCTGTTAACGATAAGTTTGGGTTCCGGTTTTCCCATTGCTTCACAAAGTCCTGTGACTCTGTCAGCATCCCTTATAGACGCCATTTCGGGATTTGTTACAACGAGTATCGCATCGGCAGGTGCAACGGCCGTTTTAAAACCTTCCTCTATTCCTGCAGGGGAATCTATGAAAATAAAGTCGTACTTTTCTCTGAGGGATTCAACTATTCTAACTAAATCTTCGGGTTTAACGGCACTTTTATCTTTTGTCTGTGCTGCCGGAAGCAGGAAAAGGTTTTTTGTTCTTTTATCTTTTACGAGTGCTTTCTCCGGCGGGCATACCCCTTCTATAACATGGACTATGTCATAAACAATTCTGTTTTCAAGTCCTAAAATTAAATCGAGGTTTCTTAGTCCTATATCTGCATCTATGGCTACAACTTTGTAACCCTTCATTGCCAGTGCTGTTGCCAAGTTGCCAGTTACGGTACTTTTTCCAACACCACCCTTCCCCGAAGTTATGCAGAAAACTTTATCGGCCATTTTTACTCCTCTCCATCGCGAGTACTTTGATTTTATCATTTTTATATATTAATCGGAAATTTAAAAATTTTTCATTTCTTTCAAAAATTTTTTCTCTTCCACAAATTTCCATTCTTGGCGTTTGAACAAACAGTGCTCTTACTTCACACTCTTTTTTCCCGATACCGGCCTTAACCAGCCCTCTTAAGCTTCCAAATATATATACGTTTCCTCCGGCTTCAACTTCTGCTCCCGGATTTACATCTCCGAGTATTGCTATATCTCCTGAGGACGAAACCTTTTCGCCGGAACGGACGGTCTTCTTTATAAACTTTATCTCTTCCGTTGAAGCTCTTTCTGTCTGCTTTTCAAGTTCAAGTTTTGACATGTCGCAGGGGAATCCGGCTGATACACATAGATCCCGGGTTTCCTTTTTGTTTGTTTTAAAGCCGGAGAAAAACACTTCCGGTAGTTGGGAACAGAAATTGGCTACTTCTTTTATTTCCTTCTCTTCCGGTATAATATCATCAAAAGTTATTATTAGCCTTATTCTTTTTAAGATGGCTTTTTTTTCAATAAGGAACTTCTTAAGTTCTTCAATATTCCAGTTTTCCTTTGTTACGATTACTTCGATTCCTAAAATATTGGTTCCCCTGATTTTGTAATCCATTTATAATTTCCTCAGCGGGCGTTTGTATAAATTTTACCACAAGGAGAGAAGGATGAAATTTATCGGTGCTAAGGATTCAGGAAAGGTTACTATTTTTGGTGTTCCCTACGATGGCACTACCTGTTTCAGGCCCGGAACCAGGTTCGGTCCCGATGGCGTTCGTTTTTTTTCGGAGAACTTGGAGACTTATAGTCCTGTTTTGAAAAGAGACCTTGTCGATGTTGAGTTTACCGATGTGGGAAACGTGGAAGTTTCCGCTTCACCTGAAAGAATGGTGAAGGAGGTGGAAGTTTTTGCTGATAGACTTGAGATTCCAGTGATGATAGGCGGTGAACACTCTGTTACATATCCCGTTGTTAGGTCTCTTAGAAAAAGTTATAATGACCTAACAATAGTCCATTTTGATGCCCATGCCGACTTGAGGGATGAGTATTCTGGGACGAGGTTTTCTCATGCATGTGTTATGAGGAGAATTCTTGAGCTCGGGTGCAGGATAATTCAGATAGGAATAAGGAGCGGTACAAAGGAGGAGTTTGACCTGATAGATGAAAATCCTCTAATAGAAAGAATCGATATTAAAAGATTGCCCGAGCGTTTAAGAGAGGAAAGTTTTGTCTATTTTACGGTTGACATAGATTACTTTGATCCAGCTTTTGCACCTGGTACGGGGACGCCTGAGCCCTGTGGGGGAAATCCGGTTGAATTTTTCGAGATTCTCTATAATTTACCACCTGTAAAAGTTGCCGGATTTGATGTTGTTGAAGTATCTCCCCCCTATGATCCCTCAGGCATTACACAGATGCTGGCTGCGAAGATAATCAGGGAGATGATTTTAAAGTTTTGGGGAGGTGAGTGATGTTAAGGTTTACAGAGATGTTTAACGGTGCTGGTTTTTCTGTTGACGTTTATGGTGCCCGTAAATACAGTACGCCGTTTCAGGAGATAATGCTCCTTGAGACTGAGGTCTTTGGGAAGATTTTAGTTCTTGATGGTGCTGTTCAAACTACTGACAGGGATGAGTTTATCTATCATGAAATGATAGTTCATGTTCCGCTTTTCACCCTTGGAAGGAAACCGGAAAAGGTGCTTGTTATCGGTGGAGGTGATGGTGGGACAGTTAGAGAAGTACTGAAGCATGCCCCTGACCATATTGATATGGTTGAAATAGATAGAGAGGTTGTTGAACTTTGTAAAAAAGAGTTTCCGGAAATCTCTTCTGGCCTTTCTGATGAGAGAGTTTCTATCTACTACGAGGATGGGAGAGAGTTTGTTAAAGGGAAAGAGAATGAATACGATGTGATCGTAGTTGACTGTTCGGATCCTGCTGGCCCTTCTGCTGTTCTGTTTTCAAAGGAATTTTACGAGGATGTTAAAAAGGCACTGAAAGACGATGGCGTTTTTGTTACTCAGTCAGAATCACCTTTTGCTCAGAAAAAAGAGTTTGTAATGGTCGTTTCAAATCTTACAAAGGTCTTTTCAACGGTCAGACCTTATCTTGCTTTTATTCCTTCTTACCCTTCCGGTATGTGGAGTTTTACATTTGCGTCAAACGGTAAAGATCCTCTTACAATTTCACCGGAGGAGTTATCTGAAAGGATGAAAGATGTTGTAAGAAGAACGAAGAAAAAATTTAAATATTACAACCTTGAGATCCACTACGGTGCTTTTGCGATTCCTAACTTTGTAATAGATGAATTTAAGAAATAGGAGGTGAAGTAGATGGAATTCTTGACCAGGGTTGCCCAGGAGGCGGAGAAGAACACACAGGTTCCGGCTTATCCCGTTTCTGTTGAAAAGGTGCTTAAAGCTGTCATTGCAACCGGTGATTTTTGGAAGATAGTGGACCTTTGTGACGAACCGCTTCCACTTGTAGCAGAAATTTTGAAGATCCTTAACAGAGAAGGCATGCTTGCTTTTGAAGGGAGCCAGATTCTATTAACAGAAAAGGGCGCAGATTTTGTAAAGAGAACAGGAATAGAACCGTTCGTTTCCCACAGGTGTTCCTGCTGTAACGGAAGGGGTGTTGTTATTGATGGTGAATTGAAAGAGGCTTTTGAAAAGTTTGTTGAAATTCAAAAGAATAGACCACCGGCCATTCACTGTTACGATCAGGGTTATGTTACACCTGAAAACTCCTTTGCAAGGGTAGCTCTTGCCGATGACAGGGGAGATTTGAGAGGAAAAAAGGTTTGTGTTCTTGGTGACGACGACCTCATGAGCATTGCTCTTGCCCTTACAGGACTTCCTGAAAAGGTTACTATACTTGAGATCGACGAAAGGCTTATAAAGTTTATCAAAGAGGTTTCTGATAAGTATGGACTCAATATTGATGCGAGAGTTCACGATTTGAGACAGCCTCTTCCTGACGATGTTGTAGGTGCTTACGATACGTTCTTTTGTGATCCCCCTGAAACGGTAGAGGCGATTAAGGCCTTTGTTGGAAGAGGTGTTGCAACTCTTAGATCTGAAAGGTGTGCTGGTTACTTTGGTGTAACAAGAAGAGAGTCCTCTCTTGACAAGTGGAGAAAGATTCAGAAGGTTCTTCTTGATATGGGACTTGTTATAACGGATCTTCTCCACAACTTTAACGAGTATGTTAACTGGGATTACTACGAAGAAATGAGGGGATGGCAGCTTACGCCTGTAAAAGAGCCGCCAAAGGAGATATGGTACAAATCAACCCAGTTTAGAGTGGAAACGGTGAGAGGATTTAAAGGTTTTAACGAACCAATTGTTGGTGACATTTACAATGATGCAGAAAGTTCAACTACCTGATAAAAATAAAAAAAAGGGGCATATGCCCCCTTTTTTACTCGAGTCCAAAAAGTTTCAGTGCAAGGTCAAGTATAACATAGGTCAAAAGCCCTGTAATGCCAAGTGTTGTGATAAGGCCGAAATAGACAACTTCT
>NZ_JALVIW010000102.1:0-2407 GCF_027028515.1 Desulfurobacterium sp.
AAAGTGGGGTAAGCGTGTATCTTCTCAAAGTTGTCGCAATCCCTTCTTTTTGAGGGAGGTTTTTCCAACAGTACGTCCACAAAATTTGATAAGAAGCATATCTACCGGAAACTTCCGGTAAGGTTTTGTTACATTCTTCACAACGCTCCTTTTCTTACTACCTTTTAAAAATAACATTGGTTATAACATATTGATTTTCCAAGCAATACTCAATCAGGCAAGGTTGAAAAGTGGCAAACACATAAGCTATTGAAAAACAAAGCATTACACAGAAAAACGAAAAATAATAAACCTTACCCCTCCCTCAGGAGCCATATACCCTTTTTAGGTTCCTACGCAACACCTTGTTTGTTTTTAACCTATCACACTCTCTAATAGAAGTAAATACAATCAGTTTTTCCCTTTTATACGGATGGTTTCTCCATCCAAGTATATCAAAAAGTCACCCACGCCCAATTTTTTACTAGGACTATTCTTAAGATACCCTAAAAGCTGACGCTCAACAAAGGCCAACTTTTCTTTTAATTTAAGATACACTTTCCCCAATTCAGAAGGGTTAGATCTTTCCAGACACAAGCGCTCGCTTTCCATAGGAACTAAGTTAGGATCCACATGCAACAACGGGGAAGGATATCTATTTTTTAAAAGCTTTCCAAAAATACACACACAAGGCATATCAAGGACAAAGTTTGAAAACCAAATTTCCAGCTTGTCACAACTAATGGGTCTTGGTGGAGCTGATCTTAACATTCTTTCAAGCTTAATATAGCTGTAATCTGGTGTTCCTGAAAGGATCCGATGAACAAGATCCTTACCGTTTTTCAAGAAACCAACTGTAAGTATAATTGCTATCTTTTCTTCCCTACTAAGTCTTTTTCCAATCTCCGCTCTTTTCACTATATGATTAATCACTGCACATTTTGACATAAGTTTAACAAGTTGAACGTTAACGTCAACTTCAGGAAACCTAAACTGCTTACCTTTGCAAAAGTCTTTTAGAGAAGGAAAAGACATGGGGACGATTCTTTTAACAAATCTTAACTGCTCTGGATAAGGTTTTCCTTCTGCGTCCACAAATAAGGAGCGCTCCAAAGTTGCAGGATGAACACCCAATGGCATCTCAAATCCCCTTTCCTTCCAACCTACACCTACGCCTTTAGTGGGAATGCCCAAGCTATAGACTATTTCACTTTCGGGATATGGTAAATGCTCAATAACAGATTCAAGAAACCTTTTTACCCAAAGGAAGTGAACAGGAGTGTCAAAGAAGAACCAAAGTCTGTACTTGAACTTATGCATTCTCTCAAGTACCGGATTTAACCCCCAAGAGCTACACGTACGAAAAGCTTTTAACGCTACCTCTTTTACACGTTCTCTTTTTCTTTCAAGCCAGGCATCTTCTCTTAGATGCTTTTCTATTTGCTTTTTAGGAACACGGATTAGTATATACGCTGCAGTTACAGTCTTATCATCCAGCAAAGGAAAGTAAATTAGATAGGTTCTACCAAGGAGATGGTCTTTAAGCTTTTGTAAGCTTATACCACCATTTCTCAATACAGCAGAGACATCTCCTAAAGGAGTCAGCATTAGTTCTGCATGGATTTTCCTGCCCTTGAACAAAAGGAAGAAAGGTTCAAGCTCTTTATGTCCAAGATCGGGTGGAAACCAGCGAAGTAGAAAGCGTTTCCTGTGCACTTTTCCCGATACCACACGAGCAGAACCTTCCTGTCCCATCTCCCTAAGTACAGAAGCAAGAAATTCACGAATAGTGGAAGATTCCTTTATCTGCAAAATCCTCTTAAGTGTCCGCGCAGTTTCGTTTAATAAGCCAAGGCGATAAGATATGTTCGCCTGTTCAAACAGATAACGCGGGTTTTCAGGAGAGATAGAGACTGCACGGGTTATGCACTCGTAGGCTAAGTTATCAAGGCCCAAGTCCTCACAAAGTTTTGCCCAACGGTAGTAATCTTCTGGAAATTGGCCGGGAAAAGAACGCCATTTGAGAACAAGTGTTCTGACATCATCCTCTTCTCCCCTGGCAAGGAGACGCTCGGCCCTTTCTAAAGCTCTCTTTGCACTTTCTTCCATATCGTGTAATTGTATCGCAGGGGACACAAAATGTCATCGGTATGGCTCCCTTTAGTGGTTTTCAGAGTCAATTTTGAGGTGGAAAGGCCTGAAGAGGTACCTAAACGGCTTTTTTCAAGCTTTAGAGGAGCTTTCGGCAGTGCACTGAAAAGAATCTCTTGTGTCGCAAGGTCTTATAAAAGCTGTATTGAATGCCCCCTCAATCAAAGCTGCGCATACGGATATCTATTTGAAACTCCAAAACCCAAAGATGCCGAAGTTTTAAGGAAATACCCCTTTGTTCCACATCCCTTTGCCTTTGCACCTCCCTTTCCATACA
>NZ_JALVIW010000103.1:0-7021 GCF_027028515.1 Desulfurobacterium sp.
ATTTTGACTCCCTATACAGAATTTACGCTTCCCACGTTCCATCTGCAAGAGTGGGAAAAGTTATACCCGATGTTTCCCTTTACGATCATAGCAGGACAACCGCAGTCTTTGCTGCTGCACTATATCTCTATCACATAGAAAATTCTTTTGAAGAAAAGGCTATCAAAGACAGAACGGCATCTAAGTTCCTTTTAATATCAGGAGATTTTTACGGAATTCAAAAGTTTATATTCAGAGCCGGAGGAGAAGAAAGGCACCACAGAGCAAAGCTTTTGCGAGGCAGATCCTTCCAGGTATCTCTTCTCACAGACCTTGCAGCAGAATTTATTTGCGAAAAATTGGATCTCACGTTTTTATCCATTGTGCTTTCTGCCGCAGGCAAATTCCACATTATCGCTCCAAATACCAACAAAGCGAAAGAAGCTCTAAAAGAAGTAAAAGAAGAACTAATAAGTTGGTTTTATAAAAACTTTCATGGCGAAGCAGGTATAGGAATCGTTTACACCGAAGCTTCCCCTTTACAATTTTTAAACGGGAATTTTCACAACCTGTGGCAATACCATCTCAAACGCCTTGAAGAAGCCAAATACAATCGCATCGATATAGTAAAATACAGCGGCAAAGTTAACGGCTATCTGGATTCTTTTGACAACACATTGTCAAAGCCTCTATGTCCACTTTGCGGAAAAGCTCCTTCCTACCTGGAAGTTAAAGACGAAGAGGAATACTGTGCATGTAAGCTCTGCTATGATCAAGCTTACATAGGCACTCAGCTTGTAAGAGGAAAAAAACTCGCAGTTGTAAAAGGCACCGGCGAACTCAAAGAACCGCTATTCAATAAATACCAGATAGTATTCTTAGAAGAAGAAAACTTAGAAGAACATGCTGAATTACTAGCCAAAAAAGGAAGCCTCGTAAAACTTGTGGAGTTCAACATCAACGACGACGGCAGCTGTCCAACAAAAACCGAGTTTTTACCCATAAATGGTTATGTTCCTGTGTATGATTCAGATGACATCAAAGACATAAGAATACCCGAAAATGAAATACCCAAAATCTCCATTCCCAAAATGTTCAATCACATAGCACAAAAATCACTAAAATTAAAACAAGATACAAACAACAAAGTGTCTTGCTATGGCGTCCCCCTGCTTGCCTCCATGAAAGCAGATGTGGACAATCTCGGTGCAATATTTGCCTGCGGGTTGCCTAAAGAGCTTTTCACTTTGTCCCGACTCGCAACAATGAGCCGACAGCTCAACAACTTCTTTACTCTGTATTTACCCTATGCCCTCAAAAAAGAACGAAAAGGAGCCTTCAAAGAAATTTACACTGTCTTTGCCGGAGGAGACGATTTATTCCTAATTGGACCATGGAACGCTATCATGGATCTCGCCCTTCACATACACGAAAAGTTCACTCTATACATCTGCGAAAATCCCCAAATGCATCTTTCGGCTGGCATAGCACTCCATAAACCTCATACTCCTGTCGATAGAATAGCACAGGAAAGTGAAGAGCTTCTAAAAATGGCAAAAAGTGAAGGAAGAAATAGAATCTGCATTTTCCATCAAGCTCCCACATGGAAAGAATTTGAAGAGCTTAATAAAATAAAAGAAACTTTGTATAAGTGGTATTCAGAAGGGAAACTATCAAGAAGCCTTCTATACAAAATCAATACCTTATGCGAAATGGCGTCGGAGGAAGGGCGTTTTCACTCCAACAACTGTATTCCCATTGCCAAACTGCACTACGCTAAATGGCCTGCATTACTGAGATACTATTTAGTGAGAAATATACTAAAAGAAAATACCTCAGAAGAGTATTACAGGGAGATAGCCACAAACCTATTTGTATGGATAAACAAATACAGAAGCAAGTTCGTCGTAGCACTATGGCCAATGCTTTACGAAATGAGAAAGCAAAAGGTTTTAAAGGAGGAAAAAGATGGGAGTTACTGAATCAACCAGCCTAAAACTTGAAAAAATGATATGGAAAGATAAAAAGTCTAACATCGTAAATCCAGAGGCTTTTTCAAAAGTTAGCGAACGGTTAGCTTATGAAATAAGCTCAGAAGGAGGGAAAAACAAAAACAGACCCAGTCAGCTTAGAAAATTTTACGACTCTATTTTAAACCTAAATCAAAGAGCTAAAACGACTCAGAAGGATAGTAAAAACTGGAAAATCACATGGAATAGTATTCTCATGCAACTTCACCGACAGCTTGCTTTAGTGCATTATGCAAAAGGAAGAGGCAATGTTACAGATAAATTTGTTAGGATGATGGAAGAATTAATAAACTCAGTAAACACTCCAGAAGATCTGGATGTAATCACACATTTTCTTGAAGCATTTATGGCTTTTTACAAGGAATATCGTCCCAAAGATTAAGGAGGCTACCATGAAGCTGAAAAACATAAAAGAAATAAGCGGTAAAATAAAGCTGATAACAGGGCTGCACATAGGCGCAGGTGAAACTGAAATACACATTGGTGGCACAGACAATCCAGTGGTAAAACATCCATTTACAAACGAACCATACATTCCGGGATCTTCCTTGAAAGGTAAAATACGCTCATTACTTGAGCTCAAAAGCGGATTGATAAAATATTCCAAACAGTTGAATAAAGATGGAGAACCATTGTCAATGGAAATCATAAAAAAGGCTAAAGAAAACAACGAAAATAAAGACCGTATAGAATATGGATTAAAAATCATCAAGCTTTTTGGCACAAGCGGTGCCGAAGAGAATGCCAAGAAAATGTTAGGACCAACAAGGGTATCTTTTTCAGACTGTATGATCACAGAAGAAATGAGAGAAAAAGCTCAAAAAGGGGAAATCGTGCTAACCGAGATCAAAGCAGAAAATCGCATAAACCGTATCACTGGCACCGCACAACACCCCAGATTTACAGAAAGAGTTCCTGCAGGAATAGAATTCAACTTCTGCATTACGCTGAAAGAATTTGAAGGAGACGAAGGACTGGAAGAACTGTTGCTTGAAGGCATGAAACTCCTTGAGCACGATGCCCTTGGGGGAAGTGGAAGTCGCGGATACGGAAGAATAAAATTCGAATTTAACGACTCAGAAATACAAGAAAGATACAACAAAATAAATCCCTTCAAACCAGTGTAAGATGAAGCTTGCAGAGATAACAATAATACCCGCCTCCGCATTTGGAACTCCCTTAAAAGGAGATACAATATTTGGACATTTTTGCTGGCAACTTGTCTACGACGAAAATCTTATCAACGGATCTTTTTCGCACTGGATTGACAAATATTCAGAAACACCATTTGCCGTATTTTCTTCAGCATATCCAAAGATAGAAACAAAAAACGAAACCTATTGGCTGTTGAAAAAACCTTCTTTACCCTTGCACTTTTTTGGAGAAGAAGGAAAGGATTGCTTTGAGAAACTGTCAAAGAGAAAAGAACAAAAATCAAAAACATGGGTTCTCACCAACACCTTAAAGATAGATTTATCCACATGTAAATTGAAAAGCGATAAAGAAGCCTTTGAATTTATTATAAAAAATGCACAGGAAATCAGAAAAGATTTATATTTTCACAGGACCTGCATTTCCATAAACCAAACACACAACAGCATTAACAGATACACATTCTCAACTGGCGAAAACTTCGCACCATTCATAACAGAAACCATCTGGTTTATGCCCGGTATAAAACTATCCATATTTGTGCTTTACAACGAGAATGCTCTAAATAAAAACAGTTTAAAAACTGCTTTTGAACGCATAGGAAAAACAGGATATGGAAGAGACGCCACATGGGGCATGGGAAGATTTAAAGTAGAAAAAGTCAAAGAATTGCCTTTGCCCGAAAAGTCCAATTGCATATACACGCTATCTCCATTTGTTCCTAAAGGGAACAAATTCAAACAAATCTGGTTCCAACCTGTGGTGAGGTTTGGAAAACACGGAAGTTATTTGGCAAACTCCAGCAATCCATTCAAAGAGCCTATCCTCATGGCTGACGAAGGAGCTGTCATAGTAAACGACAACCCCATTGGACCACTCATCGGGAAAGCCGTGCTGGAAGTGTCAAAAGCCCTGCGAGAAACCGTGGTTCAGGGATATAGTATAGCTATACCCTTCTCCTTTGGAGGAAGTAATGCTAAAAACTCCCTTTAAAACCTATAAAATCTATATAAAACTGCTTTCTCCACTTCACATAGGAACAGGAGAAGTTTATGAGCCAACTGGCTTTTTCATCAATGAAATAGAAAAATATTTAGGCGTCATAGACTTTGAGAAACTCTGTCTACACTTAACAGAAAGCGAAATTAGCAGATTCATCGCACTATGTAGGAAAGGCACTCTGGCATCTCTTTTAAATCTATATTCCCTTACAGATGAAGTTTGCCTAAGACTTCTGAAACAGGGAAAAACTGATTTTCTCGTAAGGAAAATAGACGTAAGTCCGTATTTCATTGGACATTACAATAAAGTTAAGAACTTAAAAAAAAATTGTTCTGATAGTGAAATAGAAAGAACGTTTAATAAATTCAGCATACACAAAACTGCTTTCTCCTCCAACGAAAAGTTTCCAATTATACCGGGATCCTCCATTAAAGGATCAATAAGAACAGCTGTGTTAAACAAGTTAAAAGGCAATGCAAAAGGGAAGTCCTATAGAAATTATAAAAAGGGAAAAGGTTACGACAGTGTTCAGCTTGAAAGCGAAATTTTAAATTACGATAAGAACAAATTTCACAAAGATCCTTTTAGGCTCATAAAGATTTCAGACTTTAAACCAGCAGAAAAAGCCCAAACAAAAATAATATACGCAATAAACATCAAAAAAGATGGTAACAGAGGCAGAGGACCGTTTCAAATACTGGAAGTCATTCTTCCAAATACTGTATTTGAAGGCTCTATCACCATAATGGGTGAAAGTAAACTAACCTTAGAAACCATAAAATCAGCATTGAAAGATTTTTATTTGAAAGAAGCGGAAAAAGAAAATGAAGTGTTGAAGATCATAGGAGCTAAAGAAATACAATTTCACCAAAACTCTCTTCCCATACGCATAGGAAGACACAGCGGAGCAGAGTGTGTAACCATAGAAGGATACAGATATATAAAAATACGCCAGGGCAACAAAAAACCTCCCAGGTATTTAGACCATGCAACCACAATTTGGCTTGCCAGCAACAGTCCAAGATACGACAAAGAACTTCAACTTAAATCTCTTCAACCTTTTGGATGGGCAGAGCTGTTTTTAACAAAACCAGAAGAAACAGGAACAAGACGAGAAAAGAGAAGCACACAAATAGACATATCAAAACTATTCAGAAAATACAGGGTCATCAAATAATGCCAAAGGCTTTTCTAATATTCTCCCATGAACTTACTAAGGAACAAGCTAATGAGCTAAGAGAAAAGTGGGAAATCTCACACTTTGCACCTTTACCGGAAAAACTAAAAGGTTTGTGGAGCAATATCCCTCCTGAACTGGAAGAAATCAAACCACACCTATTACCCATCCTTCAGTGGTTGGAAAGAGAATCCAATCCCAAAGACATAGCTCTCATTCAGGGCGATCCCGGAGCTGTATATATCACGGTAAATAAGGCATTTGAATTAGGACTAATTCCAATATACGCCACAACAAAAAGAATTGTGAGGGAACGAAAACTACCAGATGGCACTGTCCAGCAAATAAGAGTTTTTACCCACAACAAATTTCGCATATACGGAAGATAACTTAAATAATCAGCGTATCCTCATCACTTGCCCCAACAAACTTCCCATACCCCAAATGAATCACAGGTTTACTGCAACTTTCACAAAGCCTATAATAACGCACCCTGTCCTCCAGAGGATCCATTAACGACTCAACTTCTCTCTTCATAGCTTCAAACTCGGAAAAAGTAAGATAACACTCAAATACGCTGTATAACACTCTAACTCCAAAGTCCTCCATAACCTTTGCTATCTTTTGCAATCTTTTGGGATCTGAAATATCATAACACACCAAGAAAAAACTTTTCACAGTATCAACTCCTCCGGTGGTTCATCTGTAAACTCATCGTCCACACCGGAAAACTCAACATTCTTCAAGCAGGTTTTGCACAATTTGTAAATTCTAACTCTATCCTCTTTCCTGTCTATAAAGTCAGAAAGCCACGACACCACTGCTTTTACTTCGTCATCTGTAAGCCAGCATTCAAAAACGCTCTTTTGAACAGCCATGCCGTAATCTTTAAGGAAGTTATGCACTTTCACAAGTCTTTTGTGATCTCCAATATCATAAGAGATAATGTAAAATCTACGACTCATCACATAGCGTTACATAGCACTTTCCACATCACGCACCAAAACTTCCAAATCTTGAGACAAATTAGCAGCTCTTCTCACTATACGATTAATTGAGAAAGCATCTTTCCTCATACCACAATGATCCACATCATTTCTCAACAAAGAAATATTATTCCATAAAACTCCAAGATCAAAATTGCTTTTCTTAAGCAACTCTGCATTTATAGCCGTCATCCAATCTGGAACATTTGGTTTATCACGCTCACGTTTAGAAGCAGCAAGGGCACCTAAAGCCTTTTCCGCTTCTTCTCTTTTCCCTCTATCTCTTAATACCTTTTCTTTTTTCTTAAAAAGCACCCACGAAACAATCCACTCCCTCGCCAAGGTCACGGCTTGCATATATCTCTTCTTGCTAAGCATGTATTTTATAAGTTCAAACTGAGCTAACAAGTTCTGTGCCGTTAACTCTTCAGAGTTTGCATAAGAAAAATGAGACATCTCATCACCAATCATCTCCAAAATATGAGTGAAAGGCTTGGCCCATTTACTTACATCATCAACAACCTTATTAATAACCGACACCGTCTCGCAAGCAGTTTTCAAACTCTCACAGGGTCTGGCAAGACTAACAGCCAAAGACAATGCTTCCAGTTTTCCAGCAATTTCACTCAAAGATGTTCTTATCCCTTGCCTACCCAACGATCTATGCGTTTCTCTCAACTTCTGCGCAAAACCAG